>NZ_JAKEVJ010000085.1:0-34139 GCF_022398425.1 Shewanella sp. Isolate7
GTTCTACTTCCGTACAACTGACGTAACCGGTACTATCGAACTGCCAGAAGGCGTTGAAATGGTAATGCCTGGTGACAACATCAAGATGGTTGTTACCCTAATCTGCCCAATCGCGATGGACGAAGGTCTACGTTTCGCTATCCGTGAAGGTGGCCGTACAGTTGGTGCTGGTGTTGTTGCTAAGATCATCGCTTAATCGCGTTTGATTTTATAAACACACTGAAAAAGGCAGCTTAGGCTGCCTTTTTTGTTTTAGGTCTCTCAGATATTGTGCTTATCCTTGTGCGGCTTAGCCTTGCTTACTGCGCGGAATAAGAATACAATCTATGGCCGATTTTTGACCCTCTGGGCTTACTGCTTGCTCTGGGAGTAAGTTCGGAGAATGTTAGTGGTGTGGTCTGGGCAATCTCCGCGGTTGCGAGTCTTTAATGCCTGACCATACTTAAGCTCAGGTCGTAGTGAGTAACGGAATTAACCGATGACAACAAATACTGAAAACCAGGGAAACTCTCTGGATATCGTTAAATGGGGCATAGTAGTCGTACTACTAGCGGCCGCCATTATTGCTAATCAGATGTATAGCGAAGCTAGCGTATTAGTTCGTGCTATCGGTGTCGTAGTGGCATTTGCTATAGCAGGTTTTATTGCGCTTCAAACCGAGAAGGGTAAACAAGCGCTGACTTTCGCTCGCGAGTCTCACATTGAAGTGCGTAAAGTGGTATGGCCGACGCGTCAAGAAGCCCTAAACACGACATTTATCGTACTGGCGGCAACAGGCGTACTGGCATTGGTTCTGTGGGGAATGGATGCGGTACTGCTGAGAATTGTTAATTTTATTACGGGCGTATAGGCATTTCGTATGACTGAAGCTAAAAAAAGATGGTATGTGGTTCAGGCCTTTTCGGGTTATGAAGGTCGTGTATGCAAATCATTGCTTGAACACATCAAAATGCATGGCATGGAGCACTACTTTGGCGAGGTACTAGTACCGACCGAAGAAGTTGTCGAGATGCGTGCAGGCCAGCGTCGTAAGAGCGAGCGTAAGTTCTTCCCTGGTTATGTGTTAGTACAGATGGAAATGAACGATGAAAGCTGGCATTTGGTAAAGAGCATCCCTCGTGTGATGGGCTTTATCGGTGGCACCTCTGATCGTCCAGCGCCTATCTCTGATCGCGAAGCAGACGCGATTCTACAGCGTCTACAAGAGACGACAGAGTCTCCGACTCATCGCGTGATGTTTGAGCCTGGTGAAGTGGTTCGCGTGACCGACGGTCCATTTGCCGACTTCAACGGCACAGTGGAAGAGGTCGATTACGAGAAGAACCGCGTTAAGGTGTCTGTAATGATCTTCGGTCGTTCAACACCTGTAGAGCTAGATTTCAGCCAGATTGAAAAAAGCTGATTAAATAAAGCACAAAACGTATTGGAAATGGGTGCGGATTTTTTGTATAATCCGCACCCATTATTTTCGGGGAGCTAATCGGCATGTCGTCGTTAGCGTTTGTACCCAAACTTGAGGAAAATGTCTCATGGCAAAGAAAGTTGATGGTTACATCAAACTACAAGTAGCAGCCGGTGCTGCAAACCCGTCGCCACCAGTTGGTCCTGCATTGGGTCAAAAAGGTGTCAACATCATGGAATTCTGTAAAGCATTCAATGCTCGTACTGAAAAGTTCGAGAAAGGTATGCCAATTCCTGTTGTGATCACTGTTTACACTGATCGCTCTTTCACTTTTGAAACTAAGACTCCACCTGCTTCATTCCTGCTGCTTAAAGCTGCTGGTCTTAAGTCTGGTTCTGGCCGTCCTAACACTGAAAAAGTGGGAACTATCAAGCGTAGCGCTGTCCAGGAAATCGCTGAGACTAAAGCCGCTGATATGACTGGTGCTGACATTGAAGCGATGACTCGCTCAATCGAAGGTACTGCGCGTTCAATGGGTTTGGTAGTAGAGGATTAATATCATGGCAAAGCTAACTAAACGCGCGCGTTTGATCCGCGAAAAAGTAGAAGCGACTAAGAGCTACGACATCAACGAAGCTGTTGCACTACTGAAAGAACTAGCTACTGCTAAGTTCGTTGAAAGTGTTGACGTTGCGGTTAACCTAGGTGTTGACCCACGTAAATCTGACCAAAACGTTCGTGGCGCGACTGTTCTGCCACACGGTACTGGTCGTGAAGTACGTGTTGCTGTGTTTACTCAAGGTGCTAACGCTGACGCCGCTAAAGAAGCCGGTGCTGAGCTAGTTGGTATGGACGAGCTTGCTGCACAAGTTAAAGCTGGTGAAATGAACTTCGACGTTGTTATCGCATCTCCAGATGCAATGCGCGTTGTTGGTCAGTTAGGTCAAATCCTGGGCCCGCGTGGTCTGATGCCTAACCCTAAGACTGGCACTGTAACGCCAAACGTTGCTGAAGCTGTCAAGAACGCTAAAGCTGGTCAGGTTCGTTACCGCAACGACAAGAACGGTATCATCCACACTACCATCGGTAAAGTGGACTTCGAACCAGTTCAACTGAAAGAAAACCTAGACGCTCTGCTAGGCGCGCTTATCAAAGCTAAGCCTGCTGCAGCTAAAGGCGTTTTCGTTAAGAAAGTAAGCATCTCTACCACTATGGGTGCAGGTGTTGCGGTTGATCAGAGCACTCTGAACCCAACAGCTTAATTTCTTAGCTTGTTTTACAAGGTGCGGGGATTAGTCTATAATGCGCGCACCTTGTGGGTTGAGGACCGTTTTCACTCGTGAAAATGGTTCACGTCCAAGACCGTAGGTGTTAACGAATAAGCGTTAGCTTAATTTCCTACGTAGACGGTGTCGGACCCCAGATAGATTTTATTCTGCCTGGATATTCGCGCCGTAAGTAACTGAGTATTTAATACTTAGTATGGTAATTGCTAGGGACAATCCCTAGATTGAATCCAGGAGTAAAGCCAATGGCATTAAGACTCGAAGACAAAAAAGCGATTGTTGCTGAAGTCAACGAAGCTGCCAAAGGTGCTTTATCTGCAGTTGTTGCCGATTCTCGCGGTGTGACTGTAGGTGATATGACCGGTCTTCGCAAAACCGCTCGTGAAGCTGGTGTTTACGTAAAAGTTGTACGTAACACACTAGTTAAGCGTGCTGTTGAAGGTACTGATTTTGAGTGCCTAGGCGAAACGTTTACTGGTCCAACTTTGATTGCATTCTCTAACGAGCACCCAGGTGCAGCTGCGCGTCTTCTTAAAGATTTCGCTAAAGCGCAAGAGAACTTTGAAATCAAAGCAGCAGCCTTTGAAGGGGAATTAATCCCTGCAAGCGACATTGATCGTTTAGCAAAACTACCAACATACGAAGAGGCACTAGCACAGTTCATGATGACTCTGAAAGAAGCATCTGCTGGCAAGTTCGTTCGTACATTGGCCGCTCTACGCGATCAGAAAGAAGCTGCTTAATTTTACAAGCCGCTTAAATAAATTGAATTCAGTACAATTAGGAATTTTTTGTTATGTCTATCACTAAAGACCAAATCTTAGAAGCCCTTGCAGCTATGTCTGTAATGGAAGTTGTTGAACTAATCGAAGCAATGGAAGAGAAGTTCGGCGTTTCTGCCGCTGCTGCTGTTGTTTCTGGTGGTGCTGATGCAGGCGCTGCTGCTGAAGAGAAGACAGAATTCGACGTAATTCTTGCTTCACACGGCGACAACAAAGTTGCAGTAATTAAAGCTCTTCGTGGCGCTACAGGTCTAGGCCTGAAAGAAGCCAAGGGTATGGCTGAATCAGCTCCAGTAGCTGTTAAAGAAGGCATCTCTAAAGAAGAAGCTGAAGCTCTGAAGAAAGATCTTGAAGAAGCTGGTGCTCAAGTAGAGATCAAGTAAGTTATACTCTAACTTACAACCTCCCGAGTGATCGGGCGGAGGCTGACGGTTTTTTAACCGTCGGCCTTTTTTGCGCTGTAAGCGTAGGCGATTTTTTATTCACCGTTTGTCGCCAGATTTCGCAGTCCCTAGCAGAGATTATTGGTTAGGTTCTTGCTTTCAACGGTGATGGGCAAACGTGCTGTTGCAACTTAGTGTTGTTTCAGTCTTGGTCACATCTCGCAATCAGAGGAAACCCATGGTTTACTCCTATTCTGAAAAGAAGCGTATTCGCAAAGACTTTGGTAAGCGTCCACAAGTGTTGGATATCCCTTACCTGCTGTCAATCCAGTTGGACTCGTTTAAGAAGTTCACCGATCAAGATCCTACAGGTGAGCGTGGTTTAGAAGCCGCTTTCCGTAGCGTTTTTCCCATCAAGAGCTTTTCTGGTAACTCAGAGCTGCAATATGTCAGCTATAAGCTAGGTGAGCCAGTTTTTGATGTGAAAGAGTGTCAAATTCGCGGTGTTACATACTCTGCTCCACTACGCGTTAAACTGCGTATGGTGCTGTATGATCGTGAAGCTGCGCCTGGCACAGTTAAAGACATTAAAGAACAAGAAGTCTACATGGGGGATATCCCTCTGATGACTGAAAACGGTACCTTTGTTATCAATGGTACTGAACGTGTTATCGTTTCTCAGCTACACCGTTCTCCTGGTGTATTCTTCGATCACGACCGTGGTAAGACCCACTCTTCAGGTAAGGTGCTTTATAACGCACGTATTATTCCTTACCGTGGCTCATGGTTGGACTTTGAGTTCGATCCTAAAGATGCACTGTTTGTTCGTATCGACCGTCGTCGTAAGCTTGCGGCGTCTATCATACTGCGTGCACTTGACTACTCGACTCAAGATATTCTCGATCTGTTCTTCGAACGTGTTCAGTACAAGATCAAGAAAGATAGCCTAGTCATGGCACTGGTTGCCGATCGCCTGCGTGGTGAGACTGCTAGCTACGACATCAAAGATGCTGAAGGTAACATCCTAGTTGAGAAGGGCCGCCGTATTACTGCGCGCCATATTCGTCAACTTGAAAAGACAAACACTACCGAGCTTGAAGTACCTGTTGAGTACATCTCAGGCAAGATTGCTGCACAAGACTACATCGACCCTGATACGGGCGAAGTACTGGTTTCTGCTAACGCCGAAATCAGCCTGGAAGATCTTGCTAAGCTGTCTATGGCCGGCATCAAAGAGATTGACACCCTATACATCAACGAGCTTGATCACGGTGCCTATATCTCTGACACCCTACGTATCGATTCAACCACTAACCGTCTAGAGGCGCTGGTTGAGATCTATCGTATGATGCGTCCTGGCGAGCCGCCAACCAAGGATGCTGCCGAAGCGCTATTCCAAAACCTCTTCTTCAGCGAAGAGCGTTACGACCTGTCTAAAGTGGGTCGTATGAAGTTCAACCGTCGTCTCAGTATCGATGACGACGAGGGTACTGGTATCCTGACCAAGGAAGATATCGTTGCAGTAATGCAGAAGATCATCGAAATCCGTAACGGTAACGATGAAGTCGACGATATTGACCACCTGGGTAACCGTCGTATCCGTAGTGTTGGTGAAATGGCTGAGAACCAGTTCCGTGTCGGCCTTGTTCGTGTAGAACGTGCCGTGCGTGAGCGTCTGTCTCTGGGCGATCTGAACGAGCTGATGCCACAAGATTTGATCAACGCTAAGCCAATTTCTGCGGCAGTGAAAGAGTTCTTCGGTTCTTCTCAGCTGTCTCAATTCATGGACCAGAACAACCCGCTGTCAGAAGTGACACACAAGCGTCGTATCTCTGCGCTTGGCCCAGGCGGTCTGACCCGTGAGCGTGCAGGTTTCGAGGTTCGAGATGTTCACCCAACTCACTATGGTCGTCTATGTCCAATTGAGACCCCTGAAGGTCCAAACATTGGTCTGATTAACTCGTTGGCAAGCTTCGCGCGTACCAACTCTTACGGCTTCCTCGAAACACCATACCGCAAAGTGGTTGACGGTGTGATCACAGATCAGGTGGATTACCTGTCTGCTATCGAAGAGGGTCGCTACGTGATTGCACAGGCCAACATCGAAGTCGATGCCGATGGCCGCATGGTTGAAGAGCAGATCGCTTGTCGTCATAAGGGTGAATCTACCTTTATGCGCGCTGCCGACGTTCAGTATATGGACGTATCTCCACAGCAGATCATCTCTGTGGCTGCCTCGCTGATTCCGTTCCTAGAACACGATGATGCGAACCGTGCATTGATGGGTGCGAACATGCAACGTCAGGCAGTACCAACACTTAAGGCCGACAAGCCTCTAGTAGGTACCGGTATTGAGCGTACACTTGCTGTCGACTCGGGCGTGGTTGTTGCCGCTAAGCGTGGTGGTTACGTTGACTATGTCGATGCAAGCCGCATCGTGGTTAAGGTTAACGAAGATGAGCTGACACCTGGCGAAGCCGGTATCGACATCTACAACCTGACCAAGTACACGCGTTCTAACCAGAACACCTGTATCAACCAGCGTCCATGTTGTAGCGTTGGCGATCCAGTGGTTCGTGGTGACGTACTGGCCGACGGTCCGTCTACCGACCTGGGTGATCTGGCACTTGGTCAGAACATGCGTATCGCGTTCATGCCTTGGAACGGTTACAACTTCGAGGATTCGATCTTAATCTCTGAGCGCGTTGCGCAAGAGGATCGTTTCACCACTATCCATATTCAAGAGCTTTCTTGTATTGCTCGTGATACTAAGCTGGGTAGCGAAGAGATCACCGCCGATATTCCAAACGTAGGTGAGTCTGCGCTGTCTAAGCTGGACGAATCAGGTATCGTTTACATCGGTGCAGAAGTGAAGGGTGGCGACATCCTAGTTGGTAAGGTTACGCCTAAGGGTGAGACTCAGCTGACCCCAGAAGAGAAGCTACTACGCGCTATCTTCGGTGAAAAGGCTTCTGACGTTAAAGACAGCTCACTGCGTGTCCCTAACTCTGTTAAGGGTACCATCATCGATGTTCAGGTATTTACCCGTGACGGCGTTGAGAAAGACAAGCGTGCTGTAGAGATCGAAGAGATGCATATCGCTCAGGCTAAGAAAGACCTGACCGAAGAGTTCAAGATCCTTGAAGAAGGTGTCTTTGGCCGTGCACGTAACCTGCTCCTGGGAGCTGGTTTTGCAGAGGCTGAGCTTGATGCACTGCCACGTCCTCAACTACTGGTTCAAACCATTGAAGACGAAGCTAAGCAGACTGAACTTGAGCAACTTGCCGAGCAGCATGAAGAGCTGAAAGCCGATTTCGATAAGAAATTTGAAATCAAACGCCGCAAGATCACCCAGGGTGATGACTTGGCACCTGGCGTACTCAAGATCGTTAAGGTTTACCTAGCGGTTAAACGTACTATCCAGCCTGGTGACAAGATGGCGGGTCGTCACGGTAACAAGGGTGTGATCTCTAAGATCAACCCAATCGAAGATATGCCGTACGACGAAAAGGGTAACCCAGTGGACATCGTATTGAACCCACTAGGTGTACCATCACGTATGAACATAGGTCAGGTTCTCGAAGTGCACTTAGGTGCCGCGGCCAAGGGCATTGGTGATCGCATCACAGCTATGCTCGAAGAGCAGCGTGAACTTGCAGAGCTTCGTGGCTACATCAAGAAGGTATACGAACTCGGTGAAGGCGTGCAGCAGCAGGTCGATATCGATTCGTTCACCGATGAAGAAGTTCTACGTCTTGCTAAGAACCTCAAAGGCGGTATTCCGACTGCGACCCCAGCATTCGACGGCGCGAAAGAGAAAGAGATTAAGGACATGCTTGAACTAGCAGGTCTGCCAACCTCTGGACAGCTGAAGTTGTTTGATGGTCGTACCGGTAACGAGTTTGAACGTCCAGTAACCGTAGGTTACATGTACATGCTTAAGCTTAACCACTTGGTTGACGATAAGATGCACGCGCGTTCAACAGGTTCTTACAGTCTTGTTACTCAGCAGCCTCTGGGCGGTAAAGCTCAGTTTGGTGGTCAGCGTTTCGGTGAGATGGAAGTATGGGCACTTGAAGCATACGGTGCCGCTTACACGCTACAAGAAATGCTTACTGTTAAGTCTGATGACGTTAACGGTCGTACTCAGATGTATAAGAACATCGTCGACGGTAACCATCAGATGCAACCAGGTATGCCTGAGTCCTTCAACGTATTGCTGAAGGAGATCCGTTCGCTCGGTATTAACATCGAGTTGGATCAAGAGTAAGACTTGGCCATCGCCGAAGTTTGGCAATAAACGGTGCTCTGCGAGAGCAGGGCACCTGGTTTAACTCCTTCAGGAGAGAAACGTGAAAGACTTATTAAAGTTTCTGAAACAGCAAAGCAAGACTGAAGAATTTGAAGGTATCAAGATCGGCCTAGCGTCGCCTGATCTGATCCGCTCTTGGTCATTTGGTGAAGTTAAGAAGCCAGAAACCATCAACTACCGTACTTTCAAGCCTGAGCGTGAAGGTTTGTTCTGTGCGCGTATTTTTGGTCCAGTTAAAGACTACGAGTGTTTATGCGGTAAGTATAAGCGTCTTAAGCACCGTGGGGTGATTTGTGAGAAGTGTGGCGTTGAAGTTACCCAGACTAAAGTACGTCGTGAGCGTATGGGTCACATCGATCTTGCAAGTCCAGTAGCACACATTTGGTTCTTGAAGTCTCTGCCGTCTCGTATCGGTTTGATGCTGGATATGACTCTGCGTGACATCGAACGTGTGCTTTACTTCGAATCTTTCGTGGTGATCGAGCCTGGCATGACCAGCCTCGAGCGCGGTCAGATGCTGACCGAGGAAAACTACCTCGACGCACTCGAAGAGTACGGTGACGAGTTCGAAGCCAAGATGGGTGCCGAGGCAGTACTTGAGCTGCTGCGTGCTATCGATCTTGAGAAAGAGATTGAAGAGATGCGCGAAGAGCTGCCATCGATCAACTCTGAGACTCGTCGTAAGAAGATCACTAAGCGTCTGAAGCTGATTGAGGCCTTCTACCAGTCTGGCAACAAGCCAGAGTGGATGATCCTCAAGGTGCTACCAGTTCTGCCACCTGATCTGCGTCCACTGGTACCGCTGGACGGCGGCCGTTTCGCGACTTCAGATCTGAACGATCTGTATCGCCGCGTGATCAACCGTAACAACCGTCTGAAGCGTCTGTTAGACCTAGCAGCACCGGACATCATCGTACGCAACGAAAAGCGTATGCTGCAAGAGTCTGTGGATGCGCTATTGGATAACGGTCGTCGCGGTCGTGCGATCACGGGTTCTAACAAGCGTCCTCTGAAGTCTTTGGCCGACATGATCAAGGGTAAGCAGGGTCGTTTCCGTCAGAACCTACTGGGTAAGCGTGTTGACTACTCAGGTCGTTCGGTTATTACCGTAGGTCCTACTCTGCGTCTGCATCAGTGTGGTCTGCCTAAGAAGATGGCACTTGAGCTGTTCAAGCCATTCATCTACGGCAAGCTGGAAGGTCGTGGCCTGGCCACCACCATCAAAGCCGCCAAGAAGATGGTTGAGCGTGAAGTACCAGAGGTTTGGGACGTACTCGATGACGTGATCCGTGAGCATCCAGTGATGCTTAACCGTGCACCAACACTTCACCGTCTTGGTATTCAGGCGTTTGAGCCGGTACTGATTGAAGGTAAGGCGATCCAACTGCACCCATTGGTGTGTGCGGCATACAACGCTGACTTCGACGGTGACCAGATGGCGGTTCACGTGCCACTGACGCTAGAAGCTCAGTTGGAAGCACGTTCACTCATGATGTCTACCAACAACATCCTGTCACCTGCGAACGGTGAGCCGGTGATCACACCGTCACAGGACGTTGTATTGGGTCTGTACTACACCAGCCGTGAGTGTGTAAACGGTCGCGGTGAAGGCATGGCGTTCGAATCTGTTGCCGAGGTTGAAAAGGCATATCGTACTGGCGTTGCCGAGCTACACGCTCGCGTTAAGGTACGTATTACCGAGACAACTATTGGTGAAGACGGAGAGCGTACCGAGTCACGCCGTATCGTTGATACGACTGTGGGTCGTGCCCTGTTGTCTCAGGTGCTGCCAAAGGGTCTATCTTATGATCTGGTTAACCAGAACATGGGTAAGAAGCAGATCTCTAAGCTATTGAACACCTGTTACCGTCAGTTGGGTCTGAAAGATACCGTTATCTTCGCCGACCAACTCATGTATACCGGTTTCCACTTCGCGACCGTTTCGGGTGCCTCTGTGGGTATCAACGACATGGTTATCCCAGATGAGAAATACACTCTGGTTGCTGATGCCGAAGCCGAAGTGCTTGAGATTCAAGAGCAGTTCCAGTCGGGTCTTGTTACCGCCGGTGAGCGTTACAACAAGGTTATCGATATCTGGGCAAGTGCGAACGAGAAAGTTTCTAAGGCGATGATGGATAACCTGTCTAGCGAGACAGTGATTAACCGTGATGGCGAAGAAGAAACCCAAGCTTCGTTCAACAGCATCTACATGATGGCCGACTCAGGCGCTCGTGGTAGTGCTGCACAGATTCGTCAGCTAGCGGGTATGCGTGGTCTGATGGCTAAGCCAGATGGCTCGATCATCGAAACCCCAATTACGGCGAACTTCCGTGAAGGTCTAAACGTACTCCAGTACTTTATCTCTACTCACGGTGCGCGTAAGGGTCTAGCGGATACCGCACTTAAGACAGCGAACTCGGGTTACCTGACTCGTCGTCTGGTTGACGTTGCACAAGACTTAGTGGTTATCGAAGACGATTGTGGTACACACGAAGGTCTGACCATGAAGCCGCTGATTGAAGGTGGTGACGTTGTTGAGCCGCTACGTGAGCGTGTACTGGGCCGTGTGGTTGCAGAAGACGTTTACTACCCAGGTACCGAAGATGTTCTAGCGCCTCGCAACACCCTGCTTGATGAAGCATGGTGTGACAAGCTTGAGAAGCATAGTGTCGATGAAGTGAAGGTTCGTTCGGTCATCAGCTGTGACACAGATTTCGGTGTGTGTGCGGCATGTTACGGCCGTGACCTTGCACGTGGTCACCTGATCAACCAAGGTGAAGCGATTGGTGTTGTTGCTGCTCAGTCAATTGGTGAGCCAGGAACACAGCTGACGATGCGTACCTTCCACATCGGTGGTGCGGCATCGAGAGCGTCTGCAGAAAACAACGTACAGGTGAAGAACGCCGGTACCGTTAAGCTGCACAACGCTAAGCACGTTGTTAACACTGAAGGCAAGCTGGTTATCGTTTCGCGTTCATCTGAAATCGCGATTATTGATGAGCTGGGTCGTGAGAAAGAGCGTTACAAGGTGCCTTACGGTACTATCCTAGAGAAGCTGGAAGATGCAGCGGTTAACGCCGGTGAAGTCATCGCTAACTGGGATCCGCACACTCACCCAATCGTTTCTGAAGTAGCGGGTAGCATCAAGTTCGTCGACATGATCGAAGGTGTCACCATGACACGTCAGACCGATGAGCTGACAGGTCTATCTTCTATCGTTGTGATGGATGTGGGTCAACGTCCTACGGCTGGTAAAGAGATGCGTCCAGCGATCCGTCTGGTTGGTGCCGATGGCAACGACCTGATGATTCCAGGTACTGAAGTACCTGCGCAATACTTCTTGCCAGGTAAGGCGATCGTTAACCAAGACGATAACGCACAAATCGCCGTTGGTGACGCGCTTGCACGTATTCCGCAAGAATCGTCTAAGACTCGCGATATTACCGGTGGTCTGCCACGCGTTGCTGACTTGTTCGAAGCGCGTAAGCCGAAAGAGCCTGCCATCTTGGCTGAGTACTCAGGTACTATCTCGTTCGGTAAAGAGACCAAAGGTAAGCGTCGTCTGGTGATCACTCCTGCCGATGGTGGTAAGCCATACGAGGAGATGATTCCTAAGTGGCGTAACCTGAACGTGTTCGAAGGTGAAAAGGTGGAGCGCGGTGAAGTTATTGCCGACGGTCCAGAAGCAGCTCACGACATCCTGCGTCTACGCGGTATTCACAAGGTGGCTAACTATATCGTTAACGAAGTGCAAGACGTTTACCGTCTGCAGGGCGTGAAGATTAACGATAAGCACATCGAAGTGATCATCCGTCAGATGCTGCGTAAGTGTGAGATCACCGAAGCTGGTGACAGTGAGTTCCTACCGGGCGAACAGGTTGAAGTATCTCGCGTCAAGATCGCTAACCGCGAACTGGAAGCGCAAGGTAAAGCACCTGCTAAGTTCGAGCGTGAACTGCTGGGTATCACCAAGGCATCGTTGGCGACCGAGTCATTCATCTCGGCGGCATCGTTCCAGGAAACCACACGCGTATTGACCGAAGCTGCCGTAGGCGGTAAGAGCGATAAGCTACGTGGCCTGAAAGAGAACGTTATCGTGGGTCGTCTGATCCCGGCCGGTACCGGTTATGCGTATCACAACAGCCGTAACCAGGCTGCACAGGGTGGCCAGGCAGAAGAAGTGCCGGCAATCAGTGCAAGTGAAGCAGAGCAGAACCTTGCCGATCTATTGAACCTGGCTGGCAGCCCTGAATAATCAGTGCTAGTCGGTAAATAGATTGTAAAAAAGGCACCTCTGGTGCCTTTTTTTTACTTAAATTGGGTAAAAAGTTGGCTATTTCTTGACAGCGACCCCTTACCTTTCTAAAATTTCGCGTCCCACACCTGTGGGATATAGATTTTTCACACCTTACTGTTGAGTTTATCAACTGATTCGGAGCTATACATGGCAACTGTAAACCAGTTGGTACGTAAGCCTCGCTCGCCAAAAGTCATCAAGACTAACGTGCCAGCGTTGAATGCGTGTCCACAAAAGCGTGGTGTTTGTACTCGCGTGTACACAACCACACCTAAAAAACCTAACTCTGCACTACGTAAAGTAGCTCGTGTGCGTCTAACTAACGGTTTCGAAGTAACTTCGTACATCGGCGGTGAAGGCCACAACCTGCAGGAACACAGCGTGATTCTAATCCGTGGTGGTCGTGTTAAAGACTTACCAGGTGTTCGTTATCACACTGTTCGTGGCGCATTAGACTGTGCTGGTGTTAGTGAGCGTCGTCAAGGACGTTCTAAGTACGGAGCTAAGCGTCCTAAGTCTTAACGTTTTCCGTTAAGTAAGGCCAAGCTAGAGATAATTGAGATTCCAGTTTTGGGGTCCCTGAAGCATACGGAGAAATTGTTATGCCAAGACGTCGCGTTGTAGGACAACGTAAAATCCTACCAGATCCAAAATTTAATAGTGAGTTGCTGGCTAAGTTCATCAACGTCATTATGCAGGACGGCAAAAAGTCGACTGCTGAAAAAATCATTTACAAGGCACTAGACGTTGTCGCTGAGAAGAAAGGCGAAGAGCACCTAGTGATCCTTGAAGCAGCCCTGGATAACGTACGCCCATCAGTCGAGGTTAAGTCTCGTCGTGTTGGTGGTTCTACTTACCAGGTACCATGTGAAGTTCGTCCAGTGCGTCGTAACGCACTAGCGATGCGCTGGTTAGTTGAAGCTGCACGTAAGCGTGGTGAAAAATCTATGGCTCTACGTCTAGCAGGTGAAATGCTAGATGCTGCCGAAAACAAAGGCACTGCTGTTAAGAAGCGCGAAGACGTGCATCGTATGGCAGAAGCAAACAAAGCGTTTGCTCATTACCGCTGGTAATCTTTTGGTGCAGGCGTTTGCCTGCACCATGTTTTACATCACTAAGGTACCTACCTTAGTAAAGAGGGTTTAATCGTGGCTCGTACAACTCCAATTGAGCGCTACCGTAATATCGGTATCTGTGCTCACGTTGACGCAGGAAAAACCACAACTACAGAACGTGTTCTCTTCTATACCGGTATGTCTCACAAGATCGGTGAGGTGCATGATGGCGCAGCCACCATGGACTGGATGGAACAGGAGCAGGAGCGTGGTATTACTATCACCTCTGCGGCAACGACCACGTTCTGGCGCGGTATGGATGCTCAATTTACCGAGCATCGTATCAATATCATCGACACCCCTGGCCACGTTGACTTCACTATTGAAGTTGAGCGTTCGCTGCGTGTACTCGATGGCGCAGTAGTTGTGTTCTGTGGTTCATCTGGTGTTGAACCTCAGTCCGAAACTGTATGGCGACAAGCGGACAAGTACCACGTCCCGCGCTTAGTGTTTGTCAATAAGATGGACCGCGCTGGTGCTGACTTTGAACGCGTCGTTGGACAGATACGTAACCGTCTGGGAGCGACCTGTGTACCTATTCAATTGAACATAGGTGCAGAAGAAGAGTTTAAGGGTGTCATTGACCTGATCAAGATGAAGGCCATTAACTGGAATGAATCAGATCAAGGTACGACCTTCACTTATGAAGAAATTCCCGCGGAGTTGGCCGATAAGGCCAATGAGATGCGTGAATACCTAGTTGAGAGTGCAGCCGAAGCCTCTGAAGAGCTGATGGACAAGTACCTTGAAGAAGGTGAGCTATCAGAAGAAGAGATCAAGGCAGCATTACGTCAGCGAACTCTGGCTAACGAGATCGTACTGGCCACCTGTGGTTCTGCATTTAAGAACAAGGGTGTGCAGGCTGTACTCGATGCTGTTATCGATTATTTGCCATCGCCAGTCGAAGTACCCGCCATTAAGGGTATTGACGAGCAGGAGAATGAAGTAGAGCGTCCGGCGGACGACAATGCGCCGTTCTCTGCGTTAGCATTTAAGATCGCGACAGACCCATTCGTAGGAACACTGACCTTTGTGCGTGTTTATTCAGGCGTATTGGAAACGGGTTCTGGCGTATATAACTCGGTCAAACAAAAGCGTGAGCGTATTGGTCGTATGGTGCAGATGCACGCAAACGACCGTAAAGAGATCAAAGAAGTCCGTGCTGGTGACATCGCGGCGGCTATTGGTCTGAAGGATGTTACTACAGGTGACACCCTATGCGATGCTGACCATAAAGTTATTCTCGAACGTATGGAGTTCCCTGAGCCCGTAATCACGATCGCTGTGGAGCCAAGATCTCAAGCCGACCAAGAGAAGATGGGTATTGCCCTGCAGAAACTTGCTGCAGAAGATCCCTCTTTCCGCGTTGAAACCAACGAAGAATCGGGTCAAACCCTGATCTCTGGCATGGGTGAGTTGCACCTAGATATCATCGTCGACCGTATGCGTCGCGAATTCAGTGTCGAGTGTAACGTAGGTAAACCACAAGTAGCGTATCGTGAGACTATTCGCTCGAGTGTAGAAGTTGAAGGCAAGTTCGTTCGTCAATCGGGTGGCCGAGGTCAATTTGGTCACGTTTGGTTGAAGCTTGAACCTCAAGAAGAAGGTTTCGGCTATGAATTTGTCAACGAGATTGTTGGTGGTGTTGTTCCAAGAGAATACATCCCTGCAGTAGATAAAGGTATCCAGGAACAGATGAAGAATGGCGTACTCGCCGGTTTCCCTGTTTTGGACGTTAAAGTAACGCTGTTTGACGGCTCATACCATGATGTCGACTCGAACGAGATGGCGTTTAAAGTGGCCGGCTCCATGGGCTTCAAGAAGGGTGCTCTCGAAGCAGACCCTGTGTTACTCGAACCTTGTATGAAGGTTGAAGTAACCACTCCTGAAGATTACATGGGGGATGTTGTAGGCGACTTGAACCGACGTCGCGGCATGATCGAAGGTATGGACGACGGCATTGGCGGCGTCAAAATCGTTCGAGCTGTAGTACCTCTATCTGAAATGTTTGGTTACGCAACTGACTTGCGTAGCGCTACCCAAGGGCGTGCCTCATACTCTATGGAGTTCCTGAAGTACTCGGATGCGCCGCAGAATGTTGCAAAATCAGTTATAGAAGCGCGCGGATAATCGCAAACTAGTCTATAACTCATAATTGAATGCTATTGCTCAGCAAGGCTGAGTATTTCTGAAAAGAAAGGAATATATCGTGGCTAAAGAAAAATTTGAACGTAGTAAACCCCATGTTAACGTTGGTACCATCGGTCACGTTGACCATGGTAAAACAACTCTAACTGCTGCTATCTCTCACGTACTGACTAAGACGTACGGTGGTGAAGCTAAAGATTTCGCACAGATCGATAACGCTCCAGAAGAGCGTGAGCGCGGTATTACCATCAATACCTCTCACATCGAGTACGATACTCCAACTCGTCACTACGCACACGTAGACTGCCCAGGCCACGCTGACTATGTTAAAAACATGATCACTGGTGCTGCACAGATGGACGGCGCTATCCTAGTAGTAGCTTCTACTGACGGTCCANGCTGCTATCTCTCACGTACTGACTAAGACGTACGGTGGTGAAGCTAAAGATTTCGCACAGATCGATAACGCTCCAGAAGAGCGTGAGCGCGGTATTACCATCAATACCTCTCACATCGAGTACGATACTCCAACTCGTCACTACGCACACGTAGACTGCCCAGGCCACGCTGACTATGTTAAAAACATGATCACTGGTGCTGCACAGATGGACGGCGCTATCCTAGTAGTAGCTTCTACTGACGGTCCAATGCCACAGACTCGTGAGCACATCCTGCTTTCTCGTCAGGTAGGTGTACCTTTCATCATCGTATTCATGAACAAGTGTGACATGGTTGACGATGAAGAGCTGCTAGAACTAGTAGAGATGGAAGTTCGTGAACTACTATCTGAGTACGACTTCCCAGGTGATGACCTACCAGTTATCCAGGGTTCTGCTCTGAAAGCCCTAGAAGGCGAGCCAGAGTGGGAAGCTAAGATCGTCGAACTAGCTGAAGCACTAGACACTTACATCCCAGAGCCAGAGCGTGCTATCGACGGTGCATTCATTCTGCCAATCGAAGACGTATTCTCAATCTCAGGCCGTGGTACTGTAGTAACAGGTCGTGTTGAGCGCGGTATCATCAAAGTTGGTGACGAAGTAGAAATCGTAGGTATCAAAGAAACTACTAAGACTACTTGTACTGGTGTTGAAATGTTCCGTAAGCTGCTTGACGAAGGTCGTGCAGGTGAGAACTGTGGTGTACTACTACGTGGTACTAAGCGTGATGAAGTTGAGCGTGGTCAAGTACTGGCTCAGCCTGGTTCAATCACTCCACACACTCAGTTCGAATCAGAAGTATACGTACTGTCAAAAGAAGAAGGTGGTCGTCACACTCCATTCTTCAAGGGCTACCGTCCACAGTTCTACTTCCGTACAACTGACGTAACCGGTACTATCGAACTGCCAGAAGGCGTTGAAATGGTAATGCCTGGTGACAACATCAAGATGGTTGTTACCCTAATCTGCCCAATCGCGATGGACGAAGGTCTACGTTTCGCTATCCGTGAAGGTGGCCGTACAGTTGGTGCTGGTGTTGTTGCTAAGATCATCGCTTAATCGCGTTTGATTTTATAAACACACTGAAAAAGGCAGCTTAGGCTGCCTTTTTTNGTTCTACTTCCGTACAACTGACGTAACCGGTACTATCGAACTGCCAGAAGGCGTTGAAATGGTAATGCCTGGTGACAACATCAAGATGGTTGTTACCCTAATCTGCCCAATCGCGATGGACGAAGGTCTACGTTTCGCTATCCGTGAAGGTGGCCGTACAGTTGGTGCTGGTGTTGTTGCTAAGATCATCGCTTAATCGCGTTTGATTTTATAAACACACTGAAAAAGGCAGCTTAGGCTGCCTTTTTTATTGCCGGTAATTTATTCGGTAGATGAGGCTAGCTTTTCTGATCGGGATAAGTATAATACTCGCCACTTTGAGAGTTAGCGCATCACTGCTGTTAATTCGTTCAATGGGCTTGATCTCCAGCTTGAGATCAGTATAATAGCCCCTCGCCTTAACCATTAGGCGAAGTTTGTCGGTTCTCGAAACCGACGTAAAATAATACAGCGACTCCGATTTGGAGTCGAACGGTTAAATCATCTCGCTCTGCTTTTCCAATAAGGAAGAAGCTAGAGGGTGATTTTTTATGTGTCCATTTTAGGAGCTCTGGTCAATGCAGAACCAAAGAATCCGTATCCGCCTGAAAGGATTTGATCATCGTCTGATCGATCAGTCTACAGCGGAAATCGTTGAAACTGCTAAGCGCACAGGCGCCCAGGTACGTGGTCCAATCCCACTACCAACGCGTAAAGAGCGTTATACCGTTTTGATCTCTCCACACGTTAATAAAGATGCGCGTGATCAGTACGAACTTCGTACTCATAAGCGTCTTGTTGACATCGTAGAGCCGACTGAAAAGACTGTAGATGCACTTATGCGTCTAGATCTTGCGGCAGGTGTTGACGTTCAAATTAGCTTAGGTTAATTGAGATCCTTAGAAGAGGTTTGAGAGATGGCTATCGGTCTTATCGGTCGTAAAGTAGGTATGACTCGCATCTTCACTGAAGATGGTGCGTCAATACCTGTAACAGTAATTGAAATTGCAGCTAACCGCGTTGCTCAAGTGAAAACTTTAGAAACTGACGGTTACCGTGCACTTCAGGTTACTACTGGTACCAAAAAAGCTAATCGCATCACTAAACCAGAAGCAGGTCACTTTGCTAAGGCTGGCGTTGAAGCTGGTCGTGGTTTGTGGGAAATGCGTCTGGCTGACGGTGAAGGCGAAGGCATCGAAGTAGGTGCTGAGCTTAATGTTGATATCTTCGCTGACGTAGCGAAAGTTGATGTTACTGGTCAATCAAAGGGTAAAGGTTTCCAAGGCGGTATCAAGCGTTGGAACTTCCGTACTCAAGATGCAACACACGGTAACTCATTGGCACATAGAGCTAACGGTTCTATCGGTCAAAACCAAACACCTGGTCGCGTTTTCAAAGGTAAGAAAATGTCTGGCCACATGGGTGCAGAGCGTGTTACTACCCAGAATCTAGACGTTGTACGTGTAGATGCTGAGCGTAACCTGCTATTGGTTAAGGGTGCAGTTCCAGGCGCTACTAATGGCGACCTGATCATCAAGCCTGCCGTTAAAGCTTAGGTCTGAGGAGATAGTAATGGAATTGGTATTGAAAGACGCACAGAGTGCTCTTGAAGTTTCCGAAACTACCTTCGGCCGTGACTTTAATGAAGCACTGGTTCATCAGGTAGTTGTAGCATACGCTGCAAACGCGCGTCAGGGTACTCGTGCTCAAAAGACTCGCGCAGAAGTAACTGGCTCTGGCAAAAAGCCATGGCGCCAAAAAGGTACTGGCCGTGCTCGTGCTGGTACTGTTAAAGGTCCAATCTGGCGTGGCGGTGGCGTATCTTTCGCTGCTAAAACCCAAGATCACAGCCAAAAAGTTAACAAGAAGATGTACCGCGGAGCGCTTAAGAGCATTCTGTCTGAATTAGTACGTCAAGATCGTCTTGTTGTTGTTGAGTCATTCGGTGTTGAAGCTCCTAAGACTAAAGAGTTGAAGGCTAAGCTGAAAGACATGAAGCTGGAAGACGTATTAATTGTGACTCCAGAGATTGACGAGAACTTGTTCTTAGCTGCACGCAACCTGTACAAAGTTGACGTTCGCGACGTTGCTGGTATCGATCCAGTAAGCCTAATCGCGTTCGAAAAAGTACTGGTTACTGCCGATGCTGTTAAGCAAATCGAGGAGATGCTGGGATGATAAGCGAAGAACGTTTGCTAAAAGTTATTCTAGCGCCACATATCTCTGAAAAGAGTACTGTTTGCGCTGAAAATAACAACACGGTCGTTTTCCGTGTAGCTATCGATGCGACTAAAGCTGAAATTAAAGCTGCAGTAGCTAAGTTGTTCGAAGTTGAAGTAGATTCAGTTCGCACTCTAGTTAACAAAGGTAAGACTAAGCGTCACGGTGCCCGTACTGGCCGTCGTAGCGATTGGAAAAAAGCCTATGTGACTTTAGCTGCTGGTGCTGACATCGATTTCGTCGGCGCTGAGTAAGCAAAGGAGAATTATCATGGCAGTTATTAAGTGTAAGCCAACCTCTGCTGGTCGTCGCCACGTTGTTAAAGTGGTAAACAGCGATCTGCATAAGGGTAAACCCTTTGCTGGCCTGTTGGCGAAAAAAGCTAAGAGCGGTGGCCGTAACAACACCGGTCGTATCACTGTTCGTCACGTAGGTGGTGGACACAAGCAGCACTACCGTATTGTTGACTTCAAGCGCAACAAAGACGGTATCCCTGCTAAGGTAGAGCGTTTGGAATATGATCCAAACCGTACCGCTAACATCGCACTTGTTTTGTATGCTGATGGTGAGCGTCGTTATATCCTTGCTGCTAAAGGCATGCAAGCTGGTGATCAGATCCAGTCTGGTATCGATGCTGAAATCAAAGTGGGTAACGCTTTGCCATTACGCAACATCCCAGTAGGTAGCGTTGTTCACGCAGTTGAAATGAAGCCTGGTAAAGGTGCTCAGCTAGCGCGTTCAGCTGGTACTTATGTACAAGTTGTAGCTCGTGATGGTGCATACGCAACTCTACGTCTTCGCTCTGGCGAAATGCGTAAAGTTCCAGTAGATTGCCGCGCGACATTAGGTGAAGTTGGTAATGCCGAGCATATGCTACGCCAGTTGGGTAAAGCAGGTGCTAAGCGCTGGAGAGGCGTACGCCCAACAGTTCGTGGTGTTGCAATGAACCCAGTAGACCATCCACATGGTGGTGGTGAAGGCCGTACTTCTGGTGGCCGTCACCCAGTTTCTCCATGGGGTGTCCCAACTAAGGGTTATAAGACCCGTAGTAACAAACGCACCGACAAGTACATCGTACGTCGTCGTAACAAAAAGTAAGAGGATTCGCCATGCCACGTTCTCTCAAGAAAGGTCCATTCATTGACCTACACTTGCTGAAGAAGGTAGAGAAAGCGATGGAAGCGGGTGACAAGAAGCCTATCAAGACTTGGTCTCGCCGCTCAATGATCATTCCTAACATGATTGGATTGACCATCGCTGTCCATAATGGTCGTCAGCACGTACCTGTGTTCGTAACTGACGAGATGATCGGCCACAAGCTTGGTGAATTTTCACCAACTCGCACTTATCGCGGCCATGCTGCTGATAAGAAAGCGAAGAAGCGTTAATACGGGAGACTCGAGATGGAAGTTTTAGCTAAACATCGTTTTGCCCGTACGTCGCCTCAAAAGTGTCGTTTGGTTGCAGATCAAATTCGTGGACTGCCTGTTGCTAAGGCTCTTGAAATTTTGACTTTCAGCCCTAAGAAAGCAGCTGTACTTGTTAAGAAAGTACTAGACTCTGCTATCGCTAATGCTGAGCACAACGAAGGTGCTGACATTGACGAGCTGAAAGTTGGAAAAGTCTTTGTAGACGAGGGTCCAACTATGAAACGTATCATGCCACGTGCTAAAGGCCGTGCTGATCGTATTATCAAGCGTACCAGCCACATCACTGTGGTTGTGTCAGATCGCTAGGAGTTAGCAATGGGACAGAAAGTACATCCTAATGGTATCCGTCTGGGTATCACTAAGCCTTGGATCTCGACTTGGTACGCTGATAAATCAGATTATGCCAACAATCTGAGCAGCGACTGGGAAGTGCGCAAGTTTCTAGAAAAGAAGCTTAAGCAAGCCTCAGTTTCTAAGATTGTTATCGAGCGTCCAGCTAAGAGTGTTCGCGTTACTATTCACACTGCCCGTCCAGGCGTTGTGATCGGTAAGAAAGGCGAAGATGTTGAAAAGCTGCGCAACGAAGTTGCCAAGTTGACTGGTATTCCAGCTCAAATCAACATCGCTGAAATCCGTAAGCCAGAGCTAGATGCGAAGCTGGTTGCCGAAGGCATCGCTTCTCAGCTAGAGCGTCGTGTAATGTTCCGTCGTGCTATGAAGCGTGCGGTACAGAACGCTATGCGTCTAGGTGCTAAGGGTATCAAAGTTGAAGTGAGCGGCCGTTTAGGCGGTGCTGAGATTGCGCGTTCAGAGTGGTATCGTGAAGGTCGTGTGCCTCTACATACACTGCGTGCTGATATCGACTATTCTACTGCAGAAAGTCACACTCAATACGGTGTGATCGGCGTTAAAGTTTGGGTCTTCAAAGGTGAAGTTCTAGACGGCGTTGTACCTGCGCTAGAAGAGCCGAAACAGCAGCCGAAGCGTAAGCCTCGCGGTAAATAGGAGAGCTGGCAATGCTGCAACCAAAACGAATGAAGTTTCGTAAAATGTTCAAAGGCCGTAACCGCGGTCTGGCGAACGGCACTGAAGTAAGCTTCGGTGAGTTCGGTTTGAAAGCTGTTGGACGTGGCCGTCTGACTGCTCGTCAAATCGAATCTGCGCGTCGTGCTATGACACGTCACATTAAACGTCAAGGTCAAATTTGGATCCGCGTTTTCCCTGACAAGCCAATCACCTCTAAGCCTCTTGAAGTGCGTATGGGTAAAGGTAAGGGTAACGTTGAATACTGGGTTTGCCAGATTCAACCTGGTAAGGTTCTTTACGAGATGAATGGTGTATCAGAAGAGCTAGCGCGTGAAGCGTTTACTCTAGCTGCGGCCAAGCTTCCAATTAAGACTACCTTCGTAACTAAGACGGTGATGTAATGAAAGCGAGCGAACTAACTCAGAAGAGCGTTGAAGAACTGAACGCTGAACTGCTTGGTCTGCTGCGTGAGCAGTTTAATCTGCGTATGCAACACGCCACTGGTCAGTTGACTCAGACTCACCAGCTCAAAATCGTGCGTCGTAACATTGCGCGCGTTAAGACCATTATTACTTCTAAGGCGGGTGCATAATGACTGATAAAATCCGTACTTTGCAAGGTCGTGTACTTAGCAACAAGATGGACAAGTCTATCACTGTAGCTATTGAGCGTAAGGTTAAGCACCCTCTATACGGGAAGTTTATCAAGCGCACTACTAAGATCCATGCACATGACGAAACAAATCAGTGTAATGCTGGCGATATCGTGACTATTCGCGAATGCCGTCCGCTGTCTAAGACTAAGTCTTGGACTCTGGTTGAAGTAGTATCAAAAGCCTAATTTTATTAGGTGATTAGCGAAACGGCTCCTAGATTTGGGGCCGTTTTTATTTTTAATACTATCTATTCCTATTTTGCGGTGTTATACTTGCGCGCCATTTTAGACGTTATTTGGTCTAGAATGGTTTAAAAATGCCCCAAATTTGGGATTAGTGAAGTAACGATAGCGGAGCACTTAAAATGATCCAAATGCAATCGACTCTAGAAGTCGCCTGTAACAGTGGCGCTCGTAGAGTTCAGTGTATTAAGGTCTTGGGTGGCTCTCATCGTCGTTATGCCGGTATCGGCGACGTCATCAAGGTTTCTGTAAAAGAAGCAATTCCTCGCGGTAAAGCGAAGAAAGGTGACGTGTATAACGCGGTGGTAGTCCGTACTAAGAAAGGCGTACGTCGTCCAGATGGTTCTGTCATTCGCTTCGATCGCAATGCAGCGGTATTGCTAAACGCAAACCTTGCACCGATTGGTACTCGTATCTTTGGACCAGTGACGCGTGAACTGCGTACAGAACAATTTATGAAAATTGTTTCTCTGGCACCAGAAGTACTGTAAGGAGCTTCAAAATGGCAGCTAAAATCCGTCGTGAAGACGAAGTAATTGTACTAGCAGGTAAAGACAAGGGTAAGCGCGGTAAAGTTACCCGAGTACTACCTACTGGTAAGTTAATTGTAGAAGGCATCAATCTGATCAAGAAGCACCAGAAGCCTAACCCACAAATGGGTGTGACTGGTGGTATCGTTGAGAAAGAAGCGCCAATACAAGCATCAAATGTAGCGATTTTCAACTCTGCCACTGGCAAAGCTGATCGCGTTGGTTTCCGATTTGAAGACGGTAAAAAAGTCCGTTTCTTTAAGTCGAACAGTGAACTCGTTAAGTAATTGGAGTAAACGATGGCGAAACTGCATGATAAATATAAAGAGACTGTTATCGCTGAGCTTTCTAAGAAGTTCGGTTATACCAGTGTCATGCAAGTCCCTCGGATTGAGAAAATCACCCTTAACATGGGTGTTGGCGAAGCTGTAGCAGATAAGAAGGTTATGGAGCACGCGCTTCGTGACATGACTGCTATCGCTGGTCAAAAGCCAGTTGTAACTGTTGCTCGTAAATCAGTTGCTGGTTTTAAAATCCGTGATGGCTACCCGATTGGCTGCAAGGTAACCCTACGTGGTGAACGTATGTGGGAATTCCTTGAGCGTTTAGTTGATATCGCAATCCCGCGTATCCGCGACTTCCGTGGTCTGAGCGCTAAGTCGTTCGACGGACGTGGTAACTACGCAATGGGTGTACGTGAGCAAATCATCTTCCCGGAAATCGATTACGATAAGATCGATAAGATCCGCGGTATGGATATTGTTATCACTACTACTGCGAAGAATGACGAAGAAGGCCGTGCTTTACTAGACGCCTTTAACTTCCCATTCAAGAAATAAGGGTAGCGAAATGGCAAAAAGTTCAATGAAAGCACGTGAAGCAAAACGTGCCAAGCTCGTGGCTAAGTATGCTGAAAAGCGTCTAGCTCTTAAGGCTATCATTAGCAATCCAACTACTTCTGATGAAGATCGTTGGGATGCAGTTCTTAAGCTGCAAGGTCTACCACGTGACTCAAGTTCTGCGCGTCAGCGTAATCGTTGTAGTCAAACTGGTCGCCCACATGGTTTCCTACGCAAGTTCGGCCTTAGCCGTATCAAACTGCGTGAAGCTACCATGCGTGGTGAAGTTCCTGGTCTGCGTAAGGCCAGCTGGTAATACTTGTCACGGAGTAAGCTAATATGAGCATGCAAGATCCAATTGCGGATATGTTAACTCGCATTCGTAACGGCCAAGCTGCTAACAAAGTATCAGTATCTATGCCTTCTGCTAAGCTGAAAGTTGCTATCGCACAGACGCTTAAAGAAGAAGGTTATATCACTGACTACGCCGTAGCAGGCGAAGCCAAGCCGGTTCTGGAAATCACTTTGAAGTATTTCCAAGGCCAACCAGTCGTTGAGACTATCCAGCGCGTAAGTCGTCCTGGTCTTCGTATTTACAAAGGTAAAAACGATCTACCAAAGGTGATGGGCGGTCTGGGTGTCGCAATCGTGTCCACTTCTAAAGGTTTGATGACTGATCGTGCCGCCCGCCAACAAGGCATGGGTGGAGAAGTTATCTGCTACGTAGCATAAGGAGCTAGCAATGTCTCGTGTCGCAAAAGCACCAGTCGCTATCCCTGCAGGCGTAGAAGTGACTTTAAACGAACAAACTATCACCGTAAAAGGTTCTAAAGGTAGTTTGACTCGAGTAATTAACGCTGACGTTTCTGTTGTTGTTGAAGACAACGAAATCAAGTGTTCTCCAGCTGAAGGCGTAACTAGCGCTGCACAAGCTGGTACAGCTCGAGCACTAATCAACAACATGGTTGTTGGTGTTAACGAAGGTTTCGAAAGAAAGCTGACTCTAGTTGGTGTTGGTTACCGTGCAAAAGTTGCTGGTAACGGTATCGACCTGACTCTAGGTTTCTCTCACCCTCTAGTTCACCAGCTTCCAGACGGCGTAACTGCAGAGTGTCCTTCACAGACTGAAATCGTACTTAAGGGTACTGATAAGCAGCTTGTTGGTCAGGTTGCAGCAGAAATTCGTGGCTACCGTCCACCAGAGCCTTACAAAGGCAAGGGTGTTCGCTATGCTGATGAACAAGTACGCCGTAAAGAGGCTAAGAAGAAGTAGGTAACGCGATATGGATAAGAAAACATCTCGCTTACGCCGCGCGACTCGCGCCCGTAAGAAGATCCAAGAGCTGGGCGTTAACCGTCTGGTTGTACATCGTACACCACGTCACACATACGCACAGGTTATTGATGCCAACGCGCAAGTTGTGGCGGCAGCTTCTACTGCTGAAAAAGCGGTATCAGAGCAGCTTAAATACACAGGTAACGTAGAAGCAGCTAAAGCGGTAGGTAAGACTATTGCTGAGCGTGCTATCGAGAAAGGCGTAACTGTAGTTGCATTCGATCGTTCCGGCTTTAAGTATCACGGACGCGTAGCTGCCCTGGCAGACGCTGCTCGTGAAGCTGGCCTACAGTTCTAAGGAATGATTAAAAATGGCTAAATTTGAAGCTCCACAAAAAGACGATCTGCAAGAGAAGTTAGTTGCAGTAAATCGTGTTTCTAAAGTAGTTAAAGGCGGACGTATCTTTAGCTTCACTGCACTGACTGTAGTGGGTGATGGTAACGGTAAAGTCGGCTATGGCTATGGTAAAGCGCGTGAAGTACCTGCTGCAATCCAGAAAGCAATGGAAAAGGCTCGCCGTAACATTGTTTCTGTTGAACTTGTAAATGGTACTTTGCACCACCCTGTTAAGGGCCGTCACACTGGTTCGCGTGTTTACATGCAACCAGCTTCTGAAGGTACTGGTATTATTGCCGGTGGTGCGATGCGTGCCGTATTGGAAGTAGCAGGCGTTCATAACGTACTGTCGAAAGCATACGGTTCTACTAACCCGATCAACATTGTTCGCGCAACTGTAGACGCGTTGGTGCACATGAAGTCACCAGCACAAATTGCAGCTAAGCGTGGCCTGAATGTTGATGAAATTCGAGGTTAAGCACCATGGCTACTAAAACATTAAAAGTAACTCAGACTAAGAGTTCAATTGGACGTTTGCCTAAGCATCGTGCCACTTTGACTGGTCTAGGTCTACGCCGTATTAATCACACCGTTGAGCTGGAAGATACTCCTGCTGTTCGCGGTATGATTAACAAGGTTTACTACATGGTTAAGGTGGAGGATTAATCAATGAAATTGAATACTCTATCACCTGCTGCAGGTGCAAAATCAGCTGCTAAGCGTGTAGGTCGCGGTATCGGTTCTGGCCTAGGTAAGACTGCTGGTCGCGGTCACAAGGGTCAGAAGTCACGTTCAGGTGGCGGTGTTCGCGTCGGTTTCGAAGGTGGTCAAATGCCACTTAAGATCCGTTTGCCTAAGTTTGGTTTTACTTCGCGTAAAGCGATGGTAACTGCCGAAATTCGTGTAAGCGAACTGGCTAAAGTTAACGGTGATGTTGTCGACTTGAATGCACTGAAAGATGCGAATCTTGTTACTCGCAACATACAGTTTGCTAAAGTCGTTCTTTCAGGTACCATTGAACGCCCAGTGACCGTTAAAGGTCTTAAGGTAACCAAAGGTGCACGTGCAGCTATCGAAGCTGCCGGCGGAAAGATCGAGGAATAATACGTCGATGGCAAAACCAGGACTTGATTTAAAAAGCGCGAAGGGCGGTTTATCGGAATTGAAAACCCGCCTACTGTTCGTGATTGGTGCGATTATCGTCTTTAGAGCCGGTTCGTTCGTACCAATTCCTGGTATTGACGCAGCTGTATTAGCAGAGCTGTTTAATCAGCAGAAGGGTACCATCTTAGGCATGTTTAACATGTTCTCTGGTGGCGCCCTTGAACGTGCTTCTATCTTTGCACTTGGTATCATGCCGTATATTTCGGCATCGATTATCATGCAGCTATTGACTGTGGTACATCCTGCACTGGCCGAACTGAAGAAGGAAGGCGAGTCAGGACGTAAGAAGATCAGTCAGTATACGCGATATGGCACATTGGTCTTGGGTACATTCCAAGCGATCGGTATCGCAACGGGTCTGCCAAACCTGGTTCCTGGTTTAGTTGTAAACCTGGGATTCGGTTTCTACTTCGTTGCTGTAGTGAGTTTGGTCACGGGAACCATGTTCCTGATGTGGCTTGGCGAGCAAATCACCGAACGAGGCATAGGTAACGGTATCTCGATTCTTATTTTCGCAGGTATTGTAGCCGGTCTACCTTCTGCTATCGGCCAAACGGCTGAGCAGGCGCGTCAAGGCGACTTGAACGTACTAGTATTATTGTTGATTGCAGTGATCGTATTTGCTGTGACCTACTTTGTTGTGTTTGTTGAGCGTGGACAACGTCGTATCGTTGTTAACTATGCTAAGCGTCAGCAGGGCCGTAAGGTGTTTGCCGCGCAGAGCACTCACTTACCGCTTAAGGTCAACATGGCAGGTGTGATTCCACCAATCTTTGCGTCAAGCATCATTTTGTTCCCAGGCACACTGGCTCAGTGGTTTGGTCAAAATGAAGGCTTGTCTTGGTTAAGTGATTTTTCACTTGCAGTATCGCCAGGTCAGCCGCTTTACTCATTGTTGTATGCAACAGCGATTATCTTCTTCTGTTTCTTCTACACTGCGTTGGTATTTAACCCACGTGAAACAGCAGACAACCTGAAGAAGAGTGGTGCGTTTATTCCCGGGATCCGTCCTGGAGAACAGACTTCGCGTTATATAGATAAAGTAATGACTCGCCTAACACTGGCCGGTGCATTATATATTACCTTTATCTGTTTAATTCCGGAGTTCATGTTAATCGCGTGGAAAGTACAGTTCTATTTTGGCGGTACTTCACTACTAATTATGGTAGTCGTGATCATGGACTTCATGGCTCAGGTTCAGACCCATATGATGTCACATCAGTATGAGTCTGTGATGAAGAAAGCTAACCTAGTGAATAAAGCGAACTTAGATCGCTTTGGTCGCTAAGTAGCTTTACGGAGTGATGAAATGAAAGTTCGAGCTTCCGTGAAGAAGATCTGCCGTAACTGCAAGATCGTAAAGCGTAGCGGCGTTGTACGCGTTATCTGTGTTGAACCAAAACACAAACAGCGTCAAGGCTAAAAACTTTTTGACCAGCTCAGATTCTGAGCTGGTCAAAATATTATTTGCAAAATCGTCATCTGTCGAGTATCCTACCGGGCTTTTCACAGATGGCCTTTAACTTATGAGGAGTGCATAGTGGCCCGTATCGCTGGCATTAACATTCCTGATCAGAAGCACACAGTCATTGCATTGACTGCTATCTATGGTATTGGACTTACTCGCGCACAACAAATCTGCGCGGCTACTTCAATTGCTGAAGATGCTAAGATCAAGGAATTGAGCGAAGCTCAAATAGACACACTACGCGAAGAAGTTGCTAAATACATTGTAGAAGGTGACTTGCGTCGTGAGATCTCTATGAACATCAAGCGTCTGATGGACCTTGGTTGTTATCGTGGTCTCCGCCACCGTCGTAGCCTGCCCCTTCGTGGGCAACGTACCAAGACCAATGCGCGTACTCGCAAAGGTCCACGTAAGCCAATTAGAAAGTAACGGGAAGGTAAACCAATATGGCTAAAGTTCCGTCACGTTCAACGCGCAAGCGCGTACGTAAACAGGTTGCTGATGGCATGGCTCATATCCATGCATCTTTCAACAACACCATTATCACCATTACAGATCGTCAAGGTAATGCACTTTCTTGGGCAACTTCTGGTGGTTCAGGTTTCCGTGGTTCACGTAAATCTACCCCATTCGCTGCACAGGTAGCTGCTGAGCGCGCAGGTGTTGCTGCTCAGGACTACGGTGTTAAAAACCTTGAAGTTTTCGTGAAGGGTCCAGGTCCAGGACGTGAGTCAGCTATTCGAGCGCTGAACGCGGTTGGTTACAAGATAACCAACATTACCGATGTGACGCCGATCCCTCATAATGGTTGTCGTCCTCCTAAGAAACGTCGCGTGTAATCGCCCCGTTTTTAATAGGATAGTTGGAGAAAGAACATGGCAAGATACTTGGGTCCAAAGCTCAAGCTCACTCGCCGAGAAGGTACTGACCTTTTCCTGAAAAGCGGTGTGAGAGCAATTGATTCGAAGTGTAAGCTTGAAGCTGCACCTGGACAACACGGCGCTCGTAAAGCACGTTTGTCTGAGTACGGCGTTCAGCTGCGCGAAAAACAAAAAGTTCGTCGTACTTATGGTGTGCTTGAAAAGCAATTCCGTAACTACTACAAAGACGCTGCACGTCTAAAAGGTAACACTGGTGAAAACCTGCTTACTCTTTTGGAAACTCGTTTAGATAACGTTGTTTATCGTATGGGTTTTGGTGCTACCCGTGCTGAAGCACGTCAGCTAGTTAGCCATAAGTCAATTATGGTAAACGGCCGCGTTGTTAACATTCCATCATTCAAAGTGTCTGCGAATGATGTAATTAGCGTTCGTGAGAAGTCTCAAAAGCAAGCTCGTATTAAAGCTGCTCTAGAGGTTGCTTCTCAGCGCGAAAAGCCAACATGGGTTGAAGTAGATGCCGCTAAGATGGAAGGTGCTTTCAAGCGTCTGCCAGAGCGTAGCGATTTATCTGCGGATATTAACGAACAGCTGATCGTCGAGCTTTACTCTAAGTAAAGCTAATAAACAAGAGAGGACACAATGCAGGGTTCTGTTACAGAATTTCTTAAACCGCGTCTCGTTGATATCGAGCAGGTTAACCCAACACGTGCCAAGGTTACACTGGAGCCGCTAGAGCGTGGTTTTGGTCATACTTTAGGTAACGCGTTGCGTCGTATCCTATTGTCGTCTATGCCCGGCTGCGCGGTTACCGAAGTCGAGATTGATGGTGTACTGCACGAATACAGCAGCAAGGAAGGCGTACAAGAGGATATCCTAGAGATCCTTCTAAACCTTAAAGGTTTGGCAGTGGTTATCGAGGGTAAAGACGAGGCTATGCTTACTTTAAGCAAGTCAGGCGCAGGCCCTGTTACCGCAGCAGATATCACGCACGATGGTGATGTTACTATTATGAATCCTGATCATGTTATCTGTCATCTGACTGGTAACAATGACATTAGCATGCGTATCCGCGTTGAGCGTGGTCGTGGTTATGTACCAGCTTCGGCTCGTGCACAGACCGAAGACGACGATCGCCCAATTGGCCGTCTGCTAGTGGATTCATCTTTCTCACCTGTCGCGCGTATTGCTTACAATGTTGAAGCAGCACGTGTTGAACAGCGTACTGACTTGGACAAACTCGTTATCGATATGACCACCAACGGTACTATCGATCCTGAGGAAGCGATTCGTCGTTCTGCAACCATCCTGGCTGAACAGCTAGATGCGTTTGTTGAGCTACGTGATGTCACTGAGCCAGAACAGAAAGAAGAGAAACCAGAGTTCGACCCAATTCTGTTGCGTCCTGTCGACGATCTAGAGCTAACTGTACGTTCGGCTAACTGTTTGAAAGCCGAAGCGATTCATTACATCGGAGATCTGGTACAGCGTACTGAGGTTGAGCTACTTAAAACACCTAACTTGGGTAAGAAGTCTCTTACCGAAATTAAGGATGTGTTGGCTTCTCGCGGACTTTCATTAGGTATGCGTCTAGAAAACTGGCCTCCAGCCAGTTTAGCAGACGACCTATAAGTCCTAGTTTGTACAGATTTAGGTAATAAGGATTAGGTCATGCGCCATCGTAAGAGTGGTCGTCAACTAAACCGTAACAGCAGTCATCGTCAAGCTATGTTCCGTAACATGGCAAGCTCATTAGTCCGTCACGAAGTGATCAAGACTACTGTAGCTAAGGCGAAAGAATTGCGTCGCGTAGTTGAACCTCTAATAACACTTGCTAAGAGTGACAGTGTTGCAAACCGTCGTTTGGCATTTGCACGTACTCGCGACGCTGAAGTCGTAGGTAAGTTATTTAATGAATTGGGTCCACGCTACCAGGAACGTCCTGGTGGATACACCCGTATCCTTAAGTGCGGTCTTCGTACTGGTGATAAGGCGCCTATGGCGTATATCGAACTAGTAGGTCGTCCAGAAGCTGCTGAAGCTGTTGAAGAAGCTGCTGAGTAACACTTAAGTTCATTGTAAAAAGCCGGGCATTGCCCGGCTTTTTTATTGCTAAAAATCTTTATTCCACCCAGTCTGCCTTTTTGGCTATCTCCTTAGGTATCGAAAGGTGCCATCTTGCGACGCCCGACAGGCTAAACCGAAAAGTCCCCTTACTGTCACTGACATAGCCAAGTTGGCTGGCTTGCTCACCGGCTAAGAGTCGGTTGATCAGTTTGCCTGCCAGTAGGCCGTGTTCGTAGCCGTTGAGCACATAGCCGCCGAGATTGGCTCTCTTGCCTACCGTGAAGTCCCAGAAACCAAAGTGGGGCAGGGGGGCGTGATCTGCCGTCCAGGCAATGATCTTTTCCGAATCCATGTATTCGCCACTCGCCGTGATTAAGGTGTGGTATAGCCCGGTAAATATCCCATGGTAGCCCGCCTTTTTGGCATCGCGCACCGTCTGTTTCCACTCCTTAGCCGAGTTGGTCAAGGTGAAGGCTATGGTCAGCTTACCTATCTTTATTGGCTTAAAGTCGGGGCTGATAGGGCCGAAGGCCGCCCGTGCGGTCTCGCTATTGTCAGAAAGGATCAGCAGTTTGGTGTCTTCATTACCTGGTAGCAGACAGTCGACTAGCAGGAGTGAGCGTTTGAACAATGGTCGCTCGAGTATGCCGGTAAATTGCTGATAGGCCTGAAGCCCATGATCTCTGGGGTTGGTATTGAGGCCGAGAAATACCACTGGAATCTTGGTATCGGCTATGCGCTCGCTAAGCAGCGAGATGGCGTTATCGTCGGCGAGTATGATGATGTCTGGTACCTTTACGTAAAACCTGTAGTTATCACACTGTTGCGTAATTGATATGTGTGAAATTGCTATGGTAGGCTCTATCCGTATGAGTGCATCATAGGCATTTTTATCGTCTGCTGATTTACTCACCAGTTATCGAGGGGATCCATATGCAGGTCATCAGCTATGAATTAAAGGACTGGGAGTACCGCGAGCCAGAAGTCTATGTTGACGAAAACGGCGAGCTACAGGTGCGCTATATTGGTGAGCTTAAAAAGATAGGCCCCATTACCTTGCTATACCGAGTTGGATTTGATGAAAGTGGCAAAGTGGTTCATTTGTAGTGGCATAGTGAATTTGGCCACCTGAATAGACGAAGTGATAGACTCACTTCCGGAAAAAGGTGGTAGAAATGATGAACACAAGACCGACATTCAGTGCAGAGTTCAAATTAGAAGCTGCGCAGCTGGTAACGAAACAGGGATACAGCATAGCTGAGGCTGCAAACGCGATGGGCGTGAGTAATTCAGCCATGCGTAAATGGGTAAACCAGCTTCGACAGGAGAAGCAAGGCGTATCCCCCAAAGGCGCACCGCTCACCCCCGAACAACAGCGGATCCGCGAGCTAGAAAAGAAAATCCGCCGCATTGAAGAAGAGAACACCATTTTAAAAAAGGCTACGGCTCTCTTGATGTCAGACTCACTGAACAGTTCTCGTTAGTCGAGAAACTCAGGAAGAGCCATAGCGTAAAGCGGATTTGTTCAGTATTTAAAAAAGGCTACGGCTCTCTTGATGTCAGACTCACTGAACAGTTCTCGTTAGTCGAGAAACTCAGGAAGAGCCATAGCGTAAAGCGGATTTGTTCAGTATTTAGTATTCACCGCAGCAGTTACAAGTATTGGCGAAGCAGACCTATCACCATTGATTCGAAGCAGATAAAGTTGCACAGCATGGTGCGGGAGGCTTATGAAGCCAGCAATGGGTCAGCGGGTGCCAGAACYCTGGCTGATATGGTGACGACWGCTGGCGTGAGATTGACGCGCTATCGTGCCACAAGGCTGATGAAGAAGCTGAGGCTAGTGAGCAGCCAGGTGCCGCAACATCGCTACAAAAAGGCAGACAAGGAGCATGTCGCCATCCCTAATCTCCTTGACCGCCAGTTTGCTGTGACGGCTCCCAATCAAGTGTGGTGTGGCGATGTGACCTATGTGTGGACAGGAAAACGATGGGCTTACYTTGCCGTTGTTCWGGACTTGTTTGCACGAAAACCGGTGGGGTGGGCGATGTCATTTTCGCCCGATAGTGCGCTAACAAGCAAGGCACTAACCATGGCCTTTGAGGCGCGAGGAAGGCCGAAAGACCTAATGTTCCATAGTGACCAAGGAAGCCACTATACCAGCCGCCGCTTCCGCCAACAGCTCTGGCGTTATCAGATTAAGCAGAGCATGAGTCGACGAGGAAACTGCTGGGACAACAGCCCGATGGAGCGCTTCTTTAGAAGCTTAAAAACAGAATGGATACCGATGACCGGCTATCGGGATATCGGTGAGGCTAAGAGTGAAATTTCRCGATATGTGACGGGGTATTAYAGTCAGCTGAGACCACATCAATATAACGGTGGGCTGACACCCAATGAGTCAGAGCGAAGATACTGGCTTGAATACAAAACCGTGGCCAATTTTAGGGAAGATGCGAATAAGTCCCTGATGTGAGATCATAGCTACATAGTAAATCACAGCCATTACCGCCCATGAGCCAACAGTTAACTTTTGCCGATAGTGAGTTTTCCAGCAAGCGCCGCCAGACCCGTAAAGAGATTTTCTTATCTCGGATGGACAACCTGTTACCATGGACTCAACTGCTGGAAGTGATTGAGCCCTTTTATCCAAAAGCGGGCAATGGTCGTCGTCCCTATCCACTGGAAACGAT
>NZ_JAKEVJ010000086.1:0-15887 GCF_022398425.1 Shewanella sp. Isolate7
AACTACAACCTCTATCAATTAATAATTATTATAAGTTATTGATTTGTTTAGTAAGACTTTTTACTACGCTACCATTCTAGCAGGATATTTAAAATTGTGAATGATTTGTATCAAAAATGTCAGGGTTGCGGCATTTTTGTTGATATTGAGAGCTGAATTACACAAATAAAAAGGCTCCCGATAGCCTATCGAGAGCCTTATTATTTATTCTTTGCCGGTTAGAAAAACAGTGGCCAGAGGATAAGTAGCCAGGTGATGCCACACAGGGCTAAGGCGATAAAGACTGCCGCCGAGGCGATATCTTTTGCCTGTCCGCTGAGGGGGTGGATCTCGTGGCCAATACGGTCGACCACAGCCTCGATGGCCGAGTTAAGTAGCTCGACGATTAACACTATCATCAGCGTCATGATGAGCAGGATGCGTTCAACCATAGGCACGTCTACCAATAGGGCTATCGGTAGCATGAAGAGGACCAAGATTAACTCTTGGCGAAAGGCGGCCTCAGATTGCCAGGCGAGCTTAAGGCCCTGCATAGAGAAACCTGTCGCTCTGAAGATGCGTTTAATACCGTGGTTATTTTCCGGTTTCATAGGTGTCCATTTCTTTGGTTAGTATTGCATTAGTATCGTTTTAGTTTCTCTGCTTGCCTTGCTCTGACGCCGGCAGGCTAGTTACAAATTGCGCGCCAGTATAACACTCTAGTTACCACCATAACATCTGCATGAAGGGCTTTGAGCTAAACTTACCGCTTAGCTATCATCATGTTGCTCAAGGAGGAGCCTATGTTGTGTCACAACAGGTCTATAGTGGTCGGCAGTATCGTCTTGTTCCTGAGTTGGCTATCGCCAGTGGCGCTGGCCGCGGAAACCAGCGAGTTGCCTAATTTCGATAATCCGGATAAGTCGCCTAACTTGGCTAGCCCAACTAGCCCAACTAGCCCAACTAGCCCGGCTAAGTCCCCTGGCACGGTTGGCTCCTTAGTTGCCGAGGTCAACCAGTTGAGCTCAAAACGTTCGAAGCTGACGCGCCGGCAACTGCCCGACCTGCAATTGGCCGGTAGCCAAGAGGCCGACCGGCCTATATCTGAGTATCTGGTGAGTGAAAAGTTCGATGGCGTCAGGGGACGCTGGACCGGCACAGGTATGCTTACCCGCTCCGGTCAGCCTATTAACTTGCCTGCTTGGTTTACCAAAGGCTTTCCCACGGACCCCTTAGATGGTGAGCTGTGGATCGGCCGTCAGCAGTTTGAAGCCATCTCTGCCTTGGTGCGTGATAAAGATGCCGATGCGGCGCGTTGGCGCGCCGTTCGGTTTATGGTCTTCGACTATCCTGCCATAAATAGCCCCTTTGGCGAGCGTTACGCCTTGGCCGTCAAGCGTTATGCTAATCTGTCGCCGTTTTTGCAAATTATTCCCCAGTGGCACATTCAAGATAGGCAGGCGTTGAATGCCGCATTGGGCGAGTGGGTGGCCGAGGGCGCCGAGGGTTTGATGCTGCATCACCAAGATGCCCATTACCACGCCGGACGAAATAGTGATTTGGTGAAGCTCAAGCGCTATCAAGATGCCGAAGCCAAGGTGATCGCCTATCTTGCGGGCAAAGGAAAATATCAGGGGATGATGGGCGCGTTGGAGGTCGAGACGCCAGAAGGCATACGTTTTAAGCTGGGGACCGGATTTACTGATGAGCAGCGTCGCCATCCTCCGGCCATTGGCAGCATGGTAACCTACAAGTATTATGGCCTGACCCATAATGGCGTGCCCAGGTTTGCCAGCTTCATGCGACAACGAGAGCCGCTTTAAAAAGCGCATAAAACATGTACGAAAAGGATAATTATGTCGAAGATCAACTCGTCGAAGATCAACTCAGTCTTGTTTGTCTGCCTTGGAAATATCTGCCGCTCACCGACGGCCGAGGCGGTGTTTCGAGGGCAGCTAAGGGATCGCGGTTTGTCGATGGACTGCGATTCGGCGGGCACCTCTGGCTACCATGAGGGGGAGGGACCTGACAGGCGTGCACGCTTGGCGGGCGAGCGCCGCGGATTGGACTTTAGTGGCATTCGCGCAAGAGGGGTTAGAGATGAAGACTTTGAACGTTTCGATCTGATCCTGGCGGCCGACAGGGCTAACTTGCGTGAGTTGCGAGCGCGTTGTCCGGCTCAGCATCAGTCTAAGCTGGCCTTGATGCTCTCGTTTCTAGGAGAGGGGGAGCGGGAGGTGCCAGATCCTTATTACGGTGGTTATGAAGGCTTCGAGCAGGTGTTAGACCTACTGCAACAGAGCTGTGAAAAGCTATTGGCGCAGATTGCGAAATAGGGGGCTTGGTTAAACCGCTTGCAACCGACCTCTATCTAAGTGTCATCGAGTGTGTCGTGTTGCAAGCGGCATAGTGGTAAGCGCTTATCTTAATCCGTTAGCTATGTTCGATAGCTATATCGATTAGCTTTTTCGGATAGCTATGGCTAACGATGAAGCGCTGAATTGTTATGACAGGCTTAGTCGTTATGACGAACGCCCGAACGTTTGAGGCGCTCTGCCTCGATCTTTGCCTGTTTCTCAGTCTCTTTCTCGGCCAGGATACGCGCCACCTCGGCCTTCTCGGCTGCGGCCATCTCTGGGGTCTCCAGTGACAACTGGCCTATCTTACCCGAGCGGAACTCGTGCAGTAACAGTTCAGAGGCTTTGTGCAGGTCGATTCTGCCACCCGGTCTTAGGGCGCCGCGCTTACGGCCAATCGCCTCTAGCAGGCCGATATCATCATTCGGCAGCTCTTTCAGCTTATAACGCTCTAGCATGGCATCGGGATAGGCCTTGAGGAAATATTCGGCGGCAAACATGGCCACATCTTCATACTCCATCGCTGTGTCTTTAATGGCGCCGGTAACCGCCAGGCGATAGCCACTGGCCTCATTATCCACCTTTGGCCAGAGAATACCTGGGGTGTCGGACAGCACTATGCCATTCTTGAGGTTGATACGTTGCTGGGTCTTGGTGACGGCGGGCTCATTACCCGTCTTGGCGATGACTCTGCCAGCCAAGGTGTTGATAATGGTTGATTTTCCTACGTTAGGAATGCCCATGATCATGGTGCGGATATCTTTCTCTATCTTGTCACGGGCAGGCACCAGCTTACGGCAGAGTTCGGGGACCTTACGCACCTGCGCGGCCTGCAGCGTGGTGATGGCCATCGCCTTTACCCCTTGCTCCTGCTCCAGATACTCAATCCAGCGCTGGGTGACTTCGGGATCGGCCAGATCTGATTTGTTGAGCAGTTTGATACAGGGCCTGTCACCGCGCAAACTGGTGACCATAGGGTTTTCGCTGCTGTAGGGGATGCGGGCATCGAGCACCTCGATCACTAGATCGACCTGAGGCATCACCTCTGCTATCTCTTTGCGCGCCTTGTGCATATGGCCTGGAAACCACTGAATTGCCATCTCTGTACTCTGTCTCTGTGCAAATTTGGGGAGGGATTTTACCCTGATATGGCTTAAAAATCATAAATAAAAAGCGCCCACGGGCGCTTTTTATCTTAGTCGAAGCGGTTAGATAACCCCTAATTCTCTCAGACGCTCCATCAGATAGCTGTCTGCTGTGTAGCGATCCGATAGGACCACCTCTGGCTTAGGATGTAAGAAGAGGGGCAGGGAGATACGCGAACGCGTCTTATCGGCGCCTTCCGGGTTGACTACTCTATGGGTAGTCGATGGGAAGTAGCCGCCTGAGGCTTCCTGCAGCATGTCACCTATGTTGATGATCAGGTTGCCGAAATCGCTTGGTACGTCTAACCACTCGCCCGACTTGGCTTTCACCTGAAGGCCTGGTTCATTCGCGGCCGGCAGCACGGTCAGCAGGTTGATATCTTCGTGGGCGGCGGCGCGAATGGCACCTAGCTCCTCATCGCCCGACATTGGTGGGTAGTGAAGAATACGCAATAGTGTCTTGTGGCTGTTTTCGATCATTTTCGGCAGGGCGATAGAGTAGTTAACCGCCACTTCCGCCGGCGTATGGGCTTCCACCCAGCCTAGCAGCTCCTCGGCCAGGGCGTTGGCCTCTTGGTAGTAACGCAGTATGTTTTCTCTTAGCGAATCGGGAATGCGTCCCCATGGATACACATGGTAATACTCTTTGATGTCTTTAACCGTATGACCCTTAGCGGTTTCAGACACCTCTGCCGGGAAGAAACCATCATGGGTTTCCGGCTTAAACAGATAGTTCTGTTTTTCGTCGCTATTGAAGAAGGCCTGCCATTCTTCATAAATAGTATCGACTAAGGCCTTGTCGATTGGGTGATTTGAGAGTACGCCAAATCCTGTTTCGCGCAAAGATTCAACGAATCGCTTGGCGCTGTCTTCTGCACGGTAATCTATTGTTTCTAATTTCATATTTTGTTTTCTTGTTATTGAACCCCGCAGGCAGTGTACCCCAGGGATAGCCTTTGAGCAATTAGGTGTGACAAAAATCACGTTTTCATTGTTTTAGTACAAGAAGGGGATGGTTTGCATCAGGTGTTTTCGTTATTAAAATCATTGGCTAGCTAACAAACAACAGATTATTAGTGCCAACATGTAATAACCTACCTGTTTACTAGGTCTTTTATCTGCTATTGTGAGAGTAGTGAGATCTTATTGGCCCGATGGGTCGTCTTAGCGGTACAGGAGTGCAAAGCCTTTAACTATGCGTGAGCTAACGGAATTTGAGCGGTTTGTGATTGAGAGTAAGGGCACGGAGCGGCCCTTTAGTGGCGAGTATAACCAGCACGATGCGCCGGGGGTCTATCATTGTAAGCGCTGTGATGCGCCTCTCTATCTGTCCGAACATAAGTTTAATGCCCATTGTGGATGGCCCGCCTTCGATGACGAGATCCCTGGGGCGGTCAAGCGCCTGCCCGATGCCGATGGTCACAGGGTTGAGATAGTGTGTCACCAGTGTGGCGCTCACCTAGGTCATGTGTTTGAAGGTGAGTATCTGACAGATAAGAATTTGCGCCACTGTGTCAATTCTGTCTCAATGGTATTTAAGGGTGAGACGAAGCAAAAGAGTGATGACAGCCATATTCGCTGGGCCACCCTGGGCGGCGGTTGTTTCTGGTGCCTAGAGGCGGTATTTAGCCAGCTTAGAGGGGTGATCGCCGTGAAGTCTGGCTATTCAGGGGGCGATGTATCGAGCGCTAACTATCGTGCGGTGTGCGCCGGTGATACGGGTCATGCCGAGGTGGTAGAGATAGAGTTCGATAGCCATATTATCAGCTACGAGGAGCTGTTAGAGGTCTTTTGGCAGAGCCATGATCCCACTACGCTCAATCGCCAGGGGAACGATGTTGGCACCCAATATCGCTCGGTGATTTTCGCCCATGACGATGAGCAGATTAAGACTGCCAGCCAGATGATCGCCAGATTGACCGAGGCGAAGGTTTTCGACAAGCCCATCGTCACCGAGCTGGTGGCACTGGAAAACTTCTATCCCGCGGAGTCCTATCATGATGCCTACTTCGAGCATAATGGTCAGCAGCCTTATTGCCAGATGGTGGTTAAACCAAAGGTGGATAAGATAAAGGCCCTGTTTAAGGAACGGCTCAAGTCGGGTGGCGGAGCATAAAAAAAGGCGCATCATGCGCCTTTTTTGTTGCTAATACCAATCGTTATAAATAATTAATCATTCTAGCTTGTTAAAACGCTCGATAACTGTATTAGTCTTTTTAATTGTAGAATAACTACTTATCTAAAAATCCTGCTTTGTTCTCAAGCGTTTTTCCTGCGCTATTTCTGATCACATATTTACTGTGATTGGTATAACTTTAAGCCAGCTCCTAGGAGGTGAGCGTTAAGAGTCCAGCTTGTCGTCGGCCACCTTGTAGTGGGGATCTTCTATCAGGTTGACTTCCACCAGATCGCCCGCCTTATGCAGTAGCTGCTTGCAGTCGTGGCTGAGGTGACGCAGGTGCAGTCGCTTCCCCGAGCTGACATAGCGTTCGGCCAATGTATCTATGGCTTCCAGCGCAGAGTGGTCGCATACGCGGGAGTTTTGGAAATCGACAATCACGTCTTGGGGATCTGTCTTGGCATGAAACAGCTCTAAGAACTCGGCGACCGAGCCAAAAAACAGCGGGCCGTTGAGTTTATAGACCTTCCAGCCATTGGCATCTTCGCTGACATCGACGTTGATGTGCTTGGCGTGCTCCCAGGCAAATACCAGTGCAGAGACGATAACACCAACAAACACTGCAAAGGCGAGATCGGTAAATACGGTCACCACGGTCACCAGGACGATAACGAAGGCATCGTGCTTAGGCACCTTACGCATCACCTTGAAGCTTGCCCACTCAAACGTGCCCAGTACTACCATGAACATCACACCGACCAGCGCCGCCAGCGGGATCATCTCGATCAGCGCCGAGCCGAACAGGATAAAGGTGAGCAGGGCGATGGCTGCCGTGATCCCTGAGAGTCTGCCGCGTCCGCCTGAGTTAATGTTAATCATCGACTGGCCGATCATGGCGCAGCCACCCATGGCACCGAAGAAACCACTAGTGATGTTGCCAATGCCTTGGCCGACACACTCTTTGTTGCCTTTGCCTCGGGTACTGGTCATCTCATCGATCACCGTCAGGGTCAGTAGCGATTCGATAAGGCCAACCGCCGCCAGAATAAAGGAGTAGGGCAGGATGATCGACAGTGTCTCCAGGTTAAAGGGCACCGACGGAATGGCGAAGGTCGGCAGGTTACCCGCAATGGTCGCGCTCTCATCGCCTGACATGGATTTCAAGAAGTCCAGTACGTTACGAGTATCGAGATCCATGAAGACTACGATGGCGGTGACCGTCAGGATCGCCGCTAACGACGAAGGAAACGCCGTGGTGAGCTTAGGCAGGAAGTGGATGATAGCCATGGTGAGGGCGACTAGGCCCAGCATGAGGATCAATTGATCCTGTGGCAGCCAGGTTAACACACCGTTGGCGTCTGGCACCTTAAATTGGCCCAATTGCGCCAGAAAGATCACTATGGCGAGGCCGTTGACGAAGCCTATCATCACAGGATAGGGCACGATACGAATAAATTTCCCCAGCTTGAACAGGCCGCATGCTACCTGTATCAGGCCTGCGAGCACCACGGCGGCAAAGAGGTATTGCACCCCATGTTCGCTGACCAGTGCCACCATGACGACGGCCATGGCGCCAGTTGCGCCAGAGATCATGCCTGGACGACCTCCGATGAGGGCGGTGACCAATCCCATGATGAAGGCGGCGTATAGGCCAACCATGGGCTCGACACCGGCGACGAAAGCAAAAGCAACGGCTTCGGGCACCAATGCCAGTGCAACCGTGAGTCCCGACAACAGGTCGGCTCTATGGCTGCTGGTTTTGTGACGAATAAGATCGAACATTTAGCCTCTGTTATTAATATGTTGGTTGATTTTCGGCCGCGCATACTAGCAAAATAGCGGCGCTAATAAAATAAAAAGCCATGCATTATTGCATGGCTTTTTTGACTTAAGGCTTAGTATACCTTAGGGACGGGCCATTTCCGAGTTTGCGCTGTTGGCGCGTTTCGCCGGCTCGGCCGAGGCTTCTTTTGCCGTAGGCTCATATTGACGTCCCGATGGGGTGTCAACTAGCGCCCTGGCTTCTACCTCTGGCTTGGTCATGGTCGAGCTCACCATGGAACCAAAGCGGCTAGTAGCCTTAGCTGCAGGCTTGTCGGCCTTAATGCTAGCCGCCTCTTCTGACGACTCGGTCTCTACAGGCTTTTCCTGTACCTTAGCGGCAGGTTTTACCTGAGTGCTAGGTGCCTGTATGGCTGCTGGCTTTGCCATTGGCGCAGAGGCAGCGCTGCTCTCTTTCGCTGCAGGCTCCTGAGCCGCTGGTGTCTGTGGTTCAGCCTTGGCTTCTTGCGCTTCGACTTCAGAGGTTTCGACCTGTGCAGCCTCCACCACTTCGGCTGCGACAACTGACTCTTGCGTCTGCGCTGCATCGTCATTCGCCTGTGGCGCAGCTTCCTGGCTAGCTTTAACCTCTTCAGGTGTGCTGGTTAGATCCAGTTCCGCCTGAACTTCCTCTTTCAGACTGGCCTCTGCTTCACCCGCCAGTGACAGACTTTGCTGAGTGTCTTCTACAGAGGCTTCCTCTTCAGCTACCACCTTGGCCTTCGGGGCACGACGCTTTGGCTTTGGCTTGCTCTCTTCTTGAGCGGCTTCTTCAGCCACTTCTTTAACTGGTGCTTCTTCTGCAGCGACACTGGCCGCTTCATTAGCTTCTGCCGAGGTCGTTTCAGCTTTGCTTTGGTCAGCGGCTTCTTGTTGACTAGCCGCTTGTTGAGTTGCTTTCGCCTGGGCTTCGCTAACCACTTCAGCACCGCCGTCGGTTTGCAGCTGCTCGTCTAGCAGAGGAGCGGTTTCCACCTCATTTGGGATAAAGGCGGGGTCGCCATTGCTCGCTTCGCCATTACTTTCCTCATCGCGACGACGACGCTGGCCAGCGGCGCGCAGATGACGTGGGCTACGACGGCTACGACGCTGACCTTCTCTTGGCTCGCGCTTGCCTTCTGTCTCACCTTCCTGAGCCTGAGCTGCTATATCGTCGACTTGCGCTTCGTCTTGAGTCGCCTTGTCGGCATCAACTGGGGCCTGAGGCTCGCTCTTGGCTTGAGTCTCTGTAGCTGGTTGCTCGGCGGCCGTTTCTTCGGCGGCGCTTTGCGCGACTTGCTCGGCTTGAGTCTCTTCCTCTACCTTGTCGACTTTTTCCTGCTTAGGCTTGCTCTTACGAGGCTGACGCTTCTGGCGCTGCGGCTTGTCTTCTGCTTTGGCTTCTGCGGCGGGCACTTGTACCTGCTCGTCGTTGGCCTTTTCGGCAACGTCGACGGCCAGTGCAGCTTCATCGGCTAACTGCTGCTCAGACTGTACGCGCACCTTGCGGCGCATGTTACGGCGTTGACGACGCTCGCGTGCGGCCTCTTGCTTTGGCTGCTGTGCCTTGCTCTCGGTGTCTTTACTCTGGCTCTGAGGCTTGTCGTCACGGTCGCGCTTTTGGCGCTTTTCGTTACGGCTCTTAGCATTGCGGTTGTCCGTGTCCTCTGACTTGGCACCACGGCTGCGCTTGTTGTCAGTCTCTTTACCTTCTTCGCGACTCTTACGTGTATCGTTGCGACGATTGTTGCGACGGCTGTTACGGTTTTGCGCATTGCGACGAGGCTGCTCTTTCTTAACCTCTTCTTTTGGCTGCTCTGGCTCACCGCCAAATAGCTTACCGATAGCGGCAAATAGCTTAGTAATCAGGCCTGGCTCTTGCGGCTTTTCGGCCTGCTTGGGGGCTGCGGGTGCCTTCTGGGTTGGGGCATCCTTAACCGGCGTCGAGAAACCTTTGAGAGCTGGCTCTGGTGCGGCGGCACGTTCTAGCTTGCGTGGCTCATAGAGCTTAGACTCAGGCTGCTCGAGCAACTTGTAGCTCGACTCGCTGATCTGGTCGTCTTTGCGATGGCGGGTCACGCGGTAGTCCGGTGTCGTCATGTTAGGATCTGGGATCACATAGACTTCTACGCCATGACGCTGCTCCGTGATACGAATGGCTTTACGCTTCTCGTTCAGTAGGAAGGCGGCGACATCGACCGGTACGACGGCCTCAATTTGAGAGGTGTTCTCTTTAATCGCTTCCTCTTCCATCAGACGCAGAATCGAGAGGGCCAGCGACTCAGTACCACGAATAGTGCCTTGACCATGACAGCGTGGACACAGGTGCGCGGCAGACTCTTCCAGAGACGGACGCAGACGCTGACGTGACATCTCCATCAGACCGAAACGGGAGATGCGTCCCAGTTGGACACGGGCTCTGTCGTGATGCACTGCGTCGCGCATTCTGTTTTCGACTTCGCGTTGGTGTCTGACCGGTGTCATGTCGATGAAATCGATAACAACCAGACCGCCCAAGTCGCGCAGACGTAGCTGACGGGCAATCTCGTCGGCCGCTTCAAGGTTCGTATTGAGTGCGGTTTCTTCGATATCGCCGCCCTTAGTCGCACGGGCAGAGTTGATATCGATAGAGGTCAGGGCCTCGGTTGGATCGATAACGATAGAACCGCCAGAAGGCAGGCGTACTTCGCGTTGGAAGGCCGATTCGATCTGGGTTTCAATCTGGAAATGGGTAAACAGCGGGACTTCTGCTTCGTAGCGCTTGATACGATCGACGAAGTCAGGACGAACCAGGGCCACGTGCTGTTTGGCTTGTTCATAGATACGCTGATGGTCGATAAGTACCTCGCCTACATCGCGGCGTAGGTAGTCACGAATGGCGCGTACGATAACGTTACTCTCCTGATGGATCAGGAAAGGTGCAGGGCGGTTTTGTGCCGCTTCTTCGATGGCTGCCCAGTGATGCTGGAGTACCTTAAGGTCCCATTTCAGCTCGGCAGCGTCTTTACCAACACCAGCGGTGCGTACGATAAGGCCCATGCCTTGCGGTACTTCAAGCTCAGACATGGCCGCTTTTAGCTCGGTACGCTCATCGCCTTCGATTCGGCGAGAGATACCGCCGGCACGGGGGTTATTTGGCATGAGTACCAGGTAAGAGCCCGCTAGACTGATGAAGGTGGTCAGGGCCGCGCCCTTGTTGCCACGCTCTTCTTTGTCAATCTGTACTATGACTTCCTGACCCTCTTTAACCACCTCTTTGATGTTAGGACGGCCTTGGAAAGAGTAACCTTTAGGGAAGTATTCGCGTGCAATTTCTTTGAGTGGGAGGAAGCCATGACGCTCGGCGCCATAGTCGACGAAAGCCGCTTCGAGTGAGGGTTCTACGCGGGTAATTTTACCTTTGTAGATGTTGGCTTTCTTCTGCTCGTGACCAGGGCTCTCGATATCGAGATCGTACAGTTGTTGCCCATCAACGAGGGCAACGCGCAACTCTTCAGATTGAGTCGCATTAATTAACATCCGTTTCATGATGACGTATTTCTTCTTAAAATAAGGTCATCAGACGACGCTTCTTCGATGCATTACGGGCCCAGAATCGGTAAGTGGAGCCTCACGGCTTGGGTCTGGGCTAGGGTGCGCAATCTCTGTAAGACGCAATCGCTGCGTGTCGCATCCTATTTATGGCTTATTTTTTAAAATCGCTAAAAACAAGGAATTCGTTGTTAAACGTCAACCAACCCCATAAATTCTAATGTACTTTCCGGTAATGCCAAAATCGATAAGTGCTAGTCTGACGACAAGTTAATAGTAAACTTCGAAATTGGGGGCGCTATTCTTAGAGAAACCACGTTGAAATGTGGCATTGATACTGTGTTTAGTCGTTTAAACTCGTTTTCTCGGTTTATTTTTATCCAACGACTTGTAAGTCAATGGCTTACTACTCAGTAAAAATGGCTTTTAGTCTCCGCTCTTCGCGCCTGCATAGGGGGATTTGTGAACACTTTATTCAGTATTTATCCCCATTGGCGTGGCAAATATAGCAACAATCCTGAAAATCAGCAAATGGAAAGGCACAAAACTTGTTATCTGATGTACAATGTGCAGCTTGAAAGAGACAAGGCGTAGCATGAACAATCAACAAGCATTAAATAAAGTCGAACTGGTGACGATCGACGAAGATCACCTCGGCCAGCGAATCGATAACTTTCTGGTGACTAAATTGAAAGGCGTTCCCAAGAGTATGATCTATCGTATCGTGCGCAAGGGAGAGGTGCGGGTCAATAAGAAGCGGATCAAGCCTGAATATAAGCTGCAAGACGGTGACGTGGTGCGTATTCCGCCTGTTCGTGTCTCCAGCAATGACGATAAGCCAGGACCGAGTGCCAAGTTGACTAAGGTGTCTCAACTCGAGGGACGCATCCTGTTTGAAGACAAGGCCATCATAGTGCTCAACAAGCCGGCAGGCATCGCGGTGCACGGCGGCAGTGGCGTCGATTTTGGCGTCATCGAGGCGATGCGTTCACTCAGGCCGCAGCAAAAGTTTCTCGAACTGGTTCACCGACTGGACAAGGAGACCTCAGGGGTCTTGTTGATTGCCAAGAAGCGTAGCGCTCTTAAACATCTCCATGATCAGCTGCGTTACAAGAAGATGCAGAAGGATTATCTCGCCCTGGTACGTGGTGAATGGCAGCGTCATGACAAGGTGGTCAATGCGCCGCTTTTGAAACTCACCCTTAAATCGGGCGAGCGCATCGTGCGGGTCAATCAAGAGGGCAAGCCTTCGGAAACCCGTTTTAAGATCATGCAGTGCTACCAGGGGGCCACGCTGGTGCAGGCAAGTCCTGTTACCGGACGCACCCATCAGATCCGTGTGCATTGCCAGTATGCCGGTCACCCCATCGCTTGCGATGAGAAATACAGCGAGCAGAAGTTCGATGACGCCATGCGCGTGTTGGGGCTTAACCGTCTCTTTCTCCATGCGGCCCAACTGAAATTTACCCATCCGGTCACCGAAGAGGTGATGCAGGTTAAGGCGCCACTGGATGCGGCACTACAAGACTTGTTGAATAAATTGGATAAGGCATGAAACGATACGATTTAGTGATCTTCGATTGGGATGGCACCCTTATGGACTCGGTCAGCAAGATAGTGGCCTGCATGCAGCAGACCGCCAGAGAGCTGAGTATGATGGTGCCTAGTGAGCAGGCGATACGTGACATCATAGGCCTGTCGATGGACGAGGCACTAAATGTCCTGCACCCCAGTGCCTGTGAGCAGACTCGCCAGAATATGGTTAATGTGTATCGCAAACAGTATCTGCAGCTCAATCAAACGCCGAGCCCTCTGTTTGATGGCGCCGAGCAGTTACTCTTGGCCCTTAAGGCATCTGGGCATCAACTGGCGGTAGCTACCGGCAAGGCCCGCGCCGGGCTAGACAGAGTGCTTAATGAGACAGGTTTTCATCAGCATTTTGTGGCCAGTCGCTGCGCCGATGAGGCCATGAGTAAGCCTCACCCGCAGATGTTACACGAGCTATTATCACTGCTCGACGTCGCGCCAGAGAAGGCGGTGATGATTGGCGATTCGGTGCACGATCTGAACATGGCGAGCAATGCGGGCATAGATGGCATTGGCGTGAGTTATGGCGCGCATTCGGCCGTTAAGCTTCAAGAGGCTAATCCTGTCGCCATTGCAGCGCATCCGTTGGCGCTGCTCCCCCTCATCACTGGGCAGGCTGGTTAAGCTGTTTCCGGCGCTTGATGCGGTACATGGCTTTGTCGGCCAGGCAGATCAGCGCCGAGACATCTTTTTGAGCAGGCTCGACCCAATGGTAACCTATACTGGCGGCGAGTCGCAGATGCTTCCCTTCGTGCCTAATGTCTTCATCGAGCATCTGATCTAGGCTGAGGCAGAGTCTGGTGAGCGCCTGTCGCTTGTCATCCTCATCTTGTGCGTCGAATCTATGCAGTATGATAAATTCGTCGCCGCCTATGCGCGCTACCATCTCCGCCTCGGCGCATGCCTCCCGTAAGATCTGCGCCACTCTTTGTAAAACCTGGTCGCCCACCAGATGGTTGTAGTTGTCGTTGATCTGTTTGAAATCATCCAGATCCAAATAGAGTACCGCCAGCTCAGCATGGGTGTCGGACAAGTTAGGCAGTAAGTCGGCGAAGTGATTAAACAGGGCGAGCCTGTTAGGCAACTGAGTCAGAGAGTCATGAAATGCCAGATATTCGCTCTTCTCTTTTGCCTTGTGCAGCTCGGTGATGTTATGGGCCGAGACGATGACACCATTGATTCGACCATTCTCATCCTGATGGGGATTGTGATGGACGTTGAGAAATTGAGGCTCATCCAGCGAAGGCGGGTGGATACGGGTCTGAGTGTTGACTGACTCCCCGGCAAAGGATTTGTCTAGTAGCGGCTTTAGATAGTTATCGAAAACCGCTTTCCCGTGGATCTCGCAGGCATGCTTGCCAACAATCTCACTTGCGTTGCAGTTGAGTAGGTGTTCGTAGCCTTTAGATACCACGTGGTAGCGATAGTCCAGATCGACGAAGGACATCATATGATGGGTCGATGCGATCATCTGCTTGTGCACCGATAGCTCCCTCGACAGCAACAGGCGCTTATATTCTACGCCGATTCGCTGAGCCAATAGGCGGAAAAACTCCCGTGACTTGGTGTTCTCCCTCTGGGGCAGGGGATCCATGACTAAGATGTGCCCAATTGGGCCGCCCTCATCGTCCAGGATCAACTCTCCCTGATAACTGACCGCCCCCAGATCTTTAATCAGCTTAAAGTCGGGGAAGCGTTGTTGTAGATCGCTTGCGTACAACAGATGGGTATTGGGGTAGCGCATCTGATAGATGGCTTCACAGGGGGAGCCTTTGAGATCAAACTCAAATCCGGGAATGGTTTGTTTCACATCGCAAAAAGCAACAACTTCTATTTTGCCCTCATGCTTAGCGGGTCTAGCGAAAGCCGCCCAGCGACACTGAGTGACAAGTGCTAGCGCCTTCAGTGCCCGCTGAAAAAAGCGCTCATCAATACAGGGCGCGGCAAGCAAGGCAAGGGCTTCTTCAAGATCGGTCATAGTATAACCACCCCAAGTAAACTGACTTCCTTGTCGCTAACATTGTTATTGGCATGTAACAACCAGTCATTTCAACATAGCGAGTTTTTGCTCGGTTGTGAAGTGGTTGTCTAGTGATTGGTCCTGAATTAGATTCATGTGGTGGTATTAATCGCTAGGCCTTTAGTGGCAGTTTTTAACTCGCTGCCGGGGCAAGGATGTCGACGCCTTGCTTGAGTAGCATCTCAGTGAGCGCGATCAGGGGTAAACCTACTAGCGTGTTAGGATCCCGTCCCTCCAGACGCTCGAACAGGGCGATGCCGAGACCTTCAGACTTAAAGCTACCGGCGCAATAGAGCGGCTGCTCAGTATCAACATAGTATTGGATCTGCTTACTGGTCAGCGTCTTGAAGTGCACGACGAAGGGCTCGTAGATTACTTCATGGGTTTCGTCGGCCGCATTAAAGAGTGCGAGTCCGGTATAGAAGGAGACCGATTTGCCAGAGACACGCTCAAGCTGTGCGATGGCGTTGGCTCGCGTCAGCGGTTTACCTATGATGTCGCCATCGACCACCGCCACTTGATCTGAGCCGATAATCAGCCCGCTCTGGCGACCTTGGGCGCCCGCCCTGGCTTTGGCGAGCGCCAGACGTGTGACCAGTTCTTGAGCCGATTCACCGGCAATGGGCGTCTCGTCGACCTCTGGGGCGCAGGTGTCAAACTTGATGGCTAGCTTCTGCAGTAATGACTGACGAAAGACTGAGGTGGAGGCGAGTATGATGCTTGGGGTCATGGTTTAACCTTGTTGTTTCTCTGGTAGCTATTGCGCCTGAAGGAATTGTTTATTGCTCTGCCTGTATGTGCACCTATGTACATCATTGGCATCTACATCCATGGCATCTAAATTGAGGCGCATCTTAATGTGTGGTGACCATCATAATTGATCTGGCTTCAAAAGACAGAGCTAAGCCTGGAACATCTAAAGCGGTGCGTGAACATTTGCCGTGTGCGTTGAGAAAGAGGCAGAGCCGTTGCCTATGGCTGTTGTATTAGAACTGTTATCTCGGGCTGTTTTCTTAGCGCAGTGGGCCGGGCGTGGTGAGCTAGGTGTTTTGCGTCATGAGTCATTAGTTAAAATAGTTGTGGGGTCAATAGTGGCTGAGGTTGTCGAGTAGACGACACTTGTTACCAAGTGCCGCCCCTCTAAGAACCGTACGTGCAACTTTCACTGCATACGGCTCAAGCCTCCACTAAGGCATCATTGATACCCAGCAACTTATAACGCAGTCGGGACAGGCTCTTTCCAAGAGTTACGAGCTAGCCTTTTAGATTTTCTCTTCACCAAATATTCTTGGTATTGAGGGTCAAAAGGGGTCGCTGCATTCTTGATTTTTACGTGTCGCTCGATGGGC
>NZ_JAKEVJ010000087.1:0-15864 GCF_022398425.1 Shewanella sp. Isolate7
GGGCTGACGAAAAATGACTCACAGTTAGCCATGCTATTCACCTTGGCGAACCTGTTTAAAGTAGACCAGATGTTACGACGACAGCCAAGATCTGTCTGAAATCCGGGAACTGCCTGGAATTAGGTCGAAATTCGGCGTAAAACGGCAGTATGTTGGCCAAAATTGAACAGTTAGCGTTCAAAAATCAGGCGGGCCGCTCATAACCTCGCTCGATACCTAAATTGCAGGACTTGTTCGCAGTTTCCCTAGCACCCCGATAAAAAACCTCAGCCAGCCTTGCGACGAAACTCAAGGAAGATATCGTCACCTGGTTGGGAGAACCAAGTCCAAGATGATCATCCGTCCCTCTAGTGAACAAATCCCCAGATAACTAATCAAATATTCTGCAATACAACCAAAAAGGTAACTGAACTCTATATGCCATTGGCTATACGGTATCACGTCAGTTTCCTGCCTTAACAGGGTGCGCCCTAGCGGCTCCTTTAGCTGTCGAGCTGCTCGTTGCCCTACTTGTCCCCTTGCCCGCTCCTTTGGCTGTCGTTTTAGCGCTTGTTCTAGCGTTTGTTTTTACGTTTGTTTTAGCCGCGCCTTTGCCGCCCGTCGCCCTGCCACGTCGATTGCCATAGCTACGCTTCTTAAACTGCCCCTTGGGTGCCTCGACCCCTTGCAAGGCTTTGGGCAACTGAGCCCCCGCCTGCATGATAAGCCCATTGAGCGATTCGATAAGCGGCCCCATGAAGCTCAGATACTTGGCCTCCTTACGACTGATGGCATCTAGGTGACTCTCCCACAGCGCCGTCATATCCGGCGTGGTGGCCGATTCCGGCAGGCTGTTGATCAGGCCGCGGCCAACCGCGGTTGAGACGATAGATTTTCCCTGACGCGCCAGAAAGCCTCTTTTAAACAGCAGCTCTATGATCCCCGCCCGGGTCGCCTCCGTGCCCAGGCCATCCGTTTCTTTGAGGATCTTACGGATCTCTGGATTCGTCACATAACGGCTGATCCCCGTCATGGCGCTCAGTAAGGTCGCATCGGTAAAGGCCTTGGGGGGCTGGGTCTGCTTCTCGATAAGTTCCCCCTGGCCCGAATGCAGTGTCTGTCCCTTATGCAGCGGCGGCAATTGGGCCAGCGCCTCATCACCCTCGCTATCGGCCTTGTCATCGGCGCGCTTGGGGAACAGCTGCTTCCAGCCTGGAGCAATCTCCTGCTTGGCCTTGGTATGAAAATGCCCGCCGGCGATCTCTACCTCGACCTGGGTCTCATGGTAGCGATAGACAGGGTAAAACTGCGCCAAGTATTGCCGTGCCAGCTGCAGGTAGATCTGCCGCTCGGCCTGAGTCAGGGTGCTCAGGTTAGCCAGCTTCTCTGTGGGCACTATGGCGTGATGGGCATCGACCTTGGCATCATTCCAGGCCTTGGAGACTATCTTAGGATCTGGCGCGGCGCACTGAGCCGTAAGCTCACCCGCCCCCTTGAGCACGGCATCGATAACACTAGGCGCCAGGGCGAGCTGCTCCTTGGGCAGGTAGCGGCTATCTGAGCGCGGATAGGTGATAAGCTTATGTTTTTCATACAGAGACTGACAGGTATCGAGCACCGCCTTGGCGCTCATGCCGAAGCGCTTGGCCGCATCTATCTGTAGCGCAGACAGGTTATAGGGTAAGGGTTGCCCCTGCTGCTTGTCTTTTGCCTGCAGCTCTGTCACCCGAGCGCTCTGCTCTGTGATCCGCCCCACCACGTTTTCCGCCAAGCGCCTAGATAACACCCGCCCCTCCTCATCCATATAGGGCTGACAGGCCTCACTGGGACGCCACTTGGCCTTAAAATGCGCCTGTTCCTGGGTGTAGAGGTTGGCCAGCACCTCATAGAAAGGCTTACTGACAAAGTGCTCAATTGCCTCATCCCGCCGCACCACCAGGCCTAAGAGGGGCGTCTGTACCCGGCCGACGGAGAGCACGCCCTGATAGCCCACCTTGCGCCCCTGCAAGGTATAGGCGCGGGTCATGTTCATGCCATAGAGCCAGTCGGCGCGAGAGCGTGCCAGCGCCGAGGTCGACAGTGGGATAAACTCGCGGTTGCTGCGTAGCTGGCCCAGGGCACGTTTTACCGCCTGGGGATTAAGATCGCTCACCAGCAGGCGCTGGGTTTGTTCGAGCTTGTCTCCCTTAACCCCCAGATAGGCGATCACCTCGTCTACCAACAACTGACCTTCGCGATCGGGATCGCCGGCGTTGACTAACTGACTGGCCTGCTTGACCAGTTTTCTCAGCACGCTGAGCTGGCCCCGGGTCTTGCTCTTGGGGGTCATCTTCCACTGCTGGGGCACTATGGGCAGATGATCGAACGACCAGGACTTAAAGGCGGGATCATAGCTGTCAGGCTCGGCCTGCTCCAGCAGGTGCCCTATGCACCAGGAGACAGTGTCGCCGTTGGCCGCCGTGATATAGCCCTCACCCTTCTTATGGGGTTTAGGTAACACATCGGCGATGGCGCGCCCTAGGCTGGGCTTCTCTGCTATGTATAAGATCATGCTGACATCAAATTACTGTATAAATTAACAGTAACTTTAAACCACTCGCAGCGTTGGCGCAAATACAAGAAGGCAATCTTATGCTTACATGTAAATTTAGTTGAGAACGATTCTTATTAAGGAGTAGTCTAAGGCCATTCTATGGAGGTTGATATGCACATACGACTCAAGACCCCTTACCGACCCGAGCGCCTACTACTCTATGCCACGCTGACAACAACCGCGCTGCTTCTGCTCTTAATGCCTAACTTAGCATTACCCTGGCGACAGGATCCCCTGATGCTGTTTGGCGCGCTGCTGTTGCTAAGCTGCGCAGGCACTCTATTTGCGCTCGCCCGCCATGGTAAGAATCAAAGGCTGGCCATGGGGCTCCTGTTCGGCCTCTGGCTGTTGGTGTGGGTAAGCCAAGGTTTGCTGCTCCCCTTCTGAACTCTCGCTATGTTCGATTAGCAGTGACTTGCCCCCAGCTTTGTCTTGGCCTCAGCCGACAAAATCCATTAAAAAGGCGCCTCCCTGTAGACGCCTCAATCAGCTTTAACAACATGCTGAATCTAGGTTTTTAACTTGCCTAGCTGTTGGTGCTGCTGCTCCACCAATGCCGCCAGGCTGGCACTGCTTTGCTGCGCCTCATCGGCCAGTCTCGCCAGCTCTGAGGCCGAATCGGAGATCCCCGTGATGTTGCGATTGACCTCTTCGGTGACGGCGCTCTGCTCCTCAGCTGCGGTAGCAATATGGGTCACCTGCCCCGACACCTCCTGAATCTGGCTCACAATGGTATTAAGCGAACTCAGGGCCGATTCGGTCTGGGCCACGGCGCGCTGGGCACCATCTACGCCTTGATCGATGATCTGCGACGCACTGGTGACCTCCCGCTGTAAGGTCTCGATCAACTTGCCAATCTCATCGGTAGAGCTCTGGGTCTTGGAGGCCAGGGCGCGCACCTCGTCGGCAACCACGGCAAAGCCCCGCCCCTGCTCTCCGGCGCGTGCAGCCTCGATGGCGGCATTCAGCGCCAGCAGATTGGTCTGCTCGGCAATGGCGCTGATCACCTCGAGGATCTTACTGATGTTGGTGCTGCTTTCCGCCACCTTGCCCACGGCTTCCTTAGCCAGTAGAGATTCTTGTGACATATGGGTCACATAGCCCATGGCCTGACTCAGGCTGTCTTCACCGGCCTTGACGTTGAGGGTCATCGCCTCGGTTTCCGATGCGGTCTGCTCAGAGGCCTTGGCCACCTCCAGCGCAGTGGCGCTCATCTGATTCACCGCGGTCACCACGCTCTCGATATCGCTGTACTGACGATTGACGCTGTTGTGGGTCTGCTGGGCTATCCCCGCCGCCACCTGACTCTCCGCCTGTGAGCGTGACGCCAGCTCCTTAAGCTCGCCGATCAGCAGGCGCAGCTTGGTAATAAAGCCATTGATGCCGCCTCCCAGGGCAATCAGCTCGGCGTGGGATTCCACCGTGATCGCCTGAGTCAGATCCCCCTCGGCGCTGGCGAGGTTTTCCACTCGATTCTGAATCACCTTAAGCGGCGCTATGATGGAACGTATCACTAAACTGATGGTGATCACGGCGATTAAGGAGACGATAACCCCGACGATCAACAGCAGGCTACCCAGAGAGCTGGCCATCGCCGACATCGCCTTATCCATGGCATTGGCGGCCTCATAGGCATCAACCTTGTCCACCTCGATAACCAGCGACCACTGCGCCTTGGCAAGTCCAATATCGATAGGATAGGCGACGATAATATGGCTTCCTTGCTCCAAGTAGCCGCCCTGGCGATGCAGCCCGGTTAACTGACTGGCGAGCGAGGGTGCGATAGACTCGCCCAAGGGCCTTGCCTTCTTATCATAGTGACTGGCCGCCACCACTAGGCCCTTCTGGCTCAGCAGGGTCACCTTGGCCTTGCCTCGATACAGGCTGGCCGAGAGCTCGTCGATCAGCTTCTGAAACACAGGCAGGTTGACGTCTACACCTATCACGCCGCGAAAACTGCCGCCCACCACCACAGGTACGGTCAGCGAGGTCATCAGCGCCGTGTTGCCCGGGCTTATCTCATACAGGTAGGGCTCCATCAGGCAAGGGCGCTTGGTATCATTGGCGCACAGATACCATTCGGCCTCGCGCACGCCAAACTCCTTGAGGGTGGCATCATATTTCTCACTGGCATCGTCCACCTGCTGATGTTCGACGCTGCCATCGTCACTGCGGGTGTAATAGATCTCCAGGGTGCCTGCCTCTGGCACGCTGTGACTAATCTTCTGGGTATATTCGCTATCCCGTCCATCATAGCCATTGGGCTCGAACTGGGCGTACATGGAAGAGAGCTGGCTATTCTTGCGCAAGATACCTGCCACAGATTCCTCAACCCCTTCACGAGATAGCGGCTGAGTGGCGGCGCTCTGCTCTATCATGCCTGCAAAGGAGAAGGGAATTCGGTAAGCCTCGTTGATGAAACCCGCAACACGCTCGCCGTACTCACCGGCCCGGGCGCTGAGACGCTGGCGGGTCTCATCATGCAGCGCACTCTGCACCTGGCTTGCCAGTTGGGCATTTTTGTCGCTGAGCGACCACCAGAGGCTAAAGGAGAGAATGGCAACGATGATCAAAAACAGCGCTGAGGTGATCCAAAGCAACTTAGTACTGATGGACAAGTGTTTCATTTATCACTCCTAAGCAAGGCGGTAGAGATGAGGATTAAGGCGTGAGACCGAGAGCTTTCACTCATTAAACATAGCACTAAAGCATTAAAACACCATGCTATCAGGTATTTAATTGACCTTGCAGTGGAAGGGATGTAGCAAAATGCCCCATAAAAAAACCGACCCCTTACATAAAAAAACCGACCACTAAGGGTCGGCTTTTAACTGATGCATCTGCTACCGGTTAAGGGTGACAGACGTTGTGCAGCTCTAGGTTGGTACCGATATCCTTGATGCGATTTGCCTTGGCATCATCGTTACGTAGCTGGGTCAGGTGATCCAGATAGGCCTGATCCACATCGTTGGTCACATAGTTACCGTCGAATACCGAGGTCTCGAAACGTTTGATATCCGGGTTCTGCTGGCGTACGGCTTCGATCAGGTCTTCTAGATCCTGGAAGATGATGCCGTCGGCACCGATCAGCTTATTGATCTCTTCGGCGTCGCGGCCGTGGGCGATCAGCTCGCTCGAGGTTGGCATGTCGATACCATAGACGTTCGGGAAGCGGATCTCAGGGGCCGCAGAGGCGAAGTAAACCTTCTTGGCGCCGGCTTCACGAGCCATCTCGATGATCTGCTCGGAGGTGGTACCGCGCACGATAGAGTCATCCACCAGCAGCACGTTCTTGCCCTTAAACTCGGCATTGATGGCGTTAAGCTTGCGGCGAACCGACTTCTTACGCTCCTGCTGGCCCGGCATGATGAAGGTACGACCGATATAACGGTTCTTCACGAAGCCCTGGCGGTATGGCAGATCCAAGTTACGGGCGATCTCCAGCGCGATATCGCATGAGGTCTCAGGAATCGGGATCACCACGTCGATATCGTGATCTTCCCACTCCTTCTTGATCTTCTCACCCAGCATGGTGCCCATGTTCACGCGGCTACCGTAGACAGACACCTTGTCGATGGTCGAGTCTGGGCGGGCAAAGTATACATATTCGAAGATACAAGGCGAATAGGTTGGCGACTGGGCACATTGACGTGTGTAGAGCTGACCATCTAAGGAGATATAGATGGCTTCGCCTGGGGCAACATCACGTACCGTCTCGAAACCGACGGCGTCGAGTGCCACGCTCTCGGAGGCCACCATATATTCGGTGCCCTGCTCTGTCTCGTGCTTACCCAGTACCAGTGGACGAATGCCGTAAGGGTCGCGAAATGCTACCAGGCCCTGGCCGATGATCATCGCCGCCACGGCATAGGCGCCGCGGGTCAGCTCATGCACCTTAGTCACCGCCTCGAAGACTTCGTCGGCAGTAAGATACTGGCTCTTGGTGTGTTGCAGCTCGTCGGCCAACAGGTTAAGCAGGACTTCAGAGTCTGAGGTGGTGTTCACATGGCGACGCTGCTTCACCAGACGCTCGTGCAGCTCGACCGTGTTGGTCAAGTTACCATTGTGCGCCAGAGAGATACCGAAAGGAGAGTTAACATAGAAAGGTTGCGCCTCAGACGCGCTCGAGCTACCCGCAGTTGGGTAACGCACGTGACCTATGCCGGCGGAGCCTTGCAGGCGCTGCATATGCTTAGGTTCAAATACGTCTTTTACCAGACCATTGGCCTTACGCAATCTAAACGCATTGCCATCTACGGTGACAATGCCCGCGGCGTCTTGGCCACGATGCTGTAGCACTGTGAGTGCATCATAGATTGTCTGATTAACCGATGTTCGGCCAACTATTCCGACGATACCACACATGGGTAGGTTTCCTCATTTTAAGATGTTCTGATAATTATTATCTGCGGCCAGGACCAATGGCTAGGCTCGCCTATGCTTAAGCATTTTTTATATTTTAGGTACAAAGCTTGAGGTGTTTTCCACGTAGTCAAAGAACCACTGGATAACCACTCCGAATTCGGGAACCAGCTGCGAGCTGGCCCACCAGTCTGTCCTGGGCGCCCCGGTAAAGGCGTCCAGGAAAAAGAGTATCGCGCTGACGATAAGCGCCCCGCGCAAGGCGCCGAAACAGAGCCCCAGCACCCTGTCTGTGCCAGACAGGCCAGTCTTGGCCACCAACTGACCAATAAGATAGTTAACCAGGGCACCGAGAATAAGGGTCGAGATAAACAGGATGGCGATGGCGATGCCATTTCGCACCATTTCATCTTTCATCTGGGTCAGGTAGACGGCGAGATCTTGATAAAACTGACTCGCCACGAAGAAGGCGGCAAACCAGACCACGAGTGACATAGCTTCCTTAACGAAACCACGAAGCAGACTAATTAAAGTCGAAATTGCGATGACCGCAATAATGGCATAATCGATCCAAACCATTGAATAAGGTGATCCAGCATTAGCATTAAGACGGCGGGATTTTACCAGAGACTGAAGACATTCTCACCCCCTAGCCTGATTTAAAAGTGATTTAGTTTATCCGCAATTACGGACACTGAGTTCTGAACCAGGACCATCTTACCCCGGCCCCGCAGACAAAAACGCCCAGGGAAAAGCCTGGGCGTCGGGGAGTGGTCACTCAAGATCAGAGCAGCGGATTGTAGTCGACCACCGCCGATTTAAGGCCGGTAAACTTATCCAGCTTGGTCTGCAGCTTCTGCAGCTTGGCCTTGGAGATATCAGGCCCCACAAACACCTTGGTCAGTTGGCCATCCACCGGCTTTTGCGGCACGGTATAGGCACGGTAGCCTTGGCCTCGAAGGCGTTTAACCAGGGCATTTACATTGTCGGCATTCTTAAAGCTACCCAGCTGCAGAGTATAGGCAGAGCTCGCCGTCGCTGGCGCAGGCTCACTCTTGTTAGAGGCACTTGTCTTAGCGGTATCGGTTTTCGCGACATCGGTTTTTGTCACACTTGGCTTAGTCTCGGGCTTAGTCTCGGGCTTAGCTTCGACCTTAGCCGTTTCTTTCTCGCCCTGCTGCTCGGCAGGCAATTGGCTGGCGTTAGCTTCTCGCGCACTCATCTGCTGGTCGAACTGCGCTTGCTGCTCACCCAGGTCGATGGCCGTGATGGTATCCTGCTCGTCGAGACGGGACTCAGCCTGTGGTCGCAATGGGATCTCGGCAAACTGCTCTTCCTGATGCTGCTTCTTCCCATCTAAGATATCGGGCAAAAAGATCACCCCCAGGGCCACCAAGACTATGATGCCCACCAAGCGGTTTTGAAACTGGCTCGATACCTTCTCTTGTTTAACTTCTACTTCATCCACCTGCATTTAACTTAGGTCCAATTGCTTAAACTCTGCCACAGTGTAAAAGGAGCCAAACACAATTACCACATCGGATTGGCCAATCTCAGGCTTTAGCGCCAGGTAAGCCTGCGCTACGGAGGTAAAACCATAGGCAGCTTTGTCGCCACCAAGATAGCTGAGCAGATCCTGCGCCTTAGCGCTACGCTCACAATTAAGGTCTGCCAGATACCAGGCATGTACCTGATCGTCGAGCAGGCTAAGCACGGCGCGGCAGTCCTTATCTTTCAACATGCCGCACAGGGCGAAGATTCGCCGGCCTTCATAGGCACTTAGGCGTTTGGCCAGATAACTCGCCGCATGGGGATTATGGGCAACATCTAAGATGATCTTGGGCTGCTCGCTAACCACCTCGAGTCGCCCGGCCAACTTAGCCTCTTTCAGCCCTGTAGCAATGGCTAGGCGGGCCTGCGCTGACTCAATATCTTGCTGCATAAGCTGTTGCACCACCGCCAGCGCTGTGGCTGCATTGCCCAGCGGCAAGCTGGGCAGCGGCAGCCCTGATAGTGATAGATGAGACGGTCCGGCCGCCTTAAAACACCAATCTGTCTCGCTCGCCTGATAGCTAAACTCCTGATCCACCCGCAGCATCTTAGCGCCGATGGACTCGGCGTAATCCACCACACTTGCCGGCAGGTCGGGGTCACCAATCACCACGGGACGCCCCGCGCGCATGATCCCCGCCTTCTCTCGGCCCACCAGCTCACGGGTATCACCCAGGTATTCCTGATGGTCGATATCAATTGCGGTGATCACCGCGATATCGGCATCGATAATATTGGTGGCATCGAGTCGGCCGCCTAAGCCTACCTCGAGTAGCACGAGATCCAGCCCCGCCTGCTTAAACAGGTAGAGCCCGGCCAGGGTGGCGTATTCGAAGAAGGTCAGCGAAATGTCACCGCGAGCCGCATCTATCGCGCAAAACGCCTCGATAAGCGCCTCATCGCTGGCATCAAGGCCATCGATGCGCACCCGCTCATTGTACTTGAGCATGTGGGGCGAGCTGTAGACCCCCACCCTTAGCCCCGCCTGCCTCATGATGGCTTCTATCATGGCACAGGTCGTGCCCTTACCATTGGTGCCGGCAACGGTCACTACCTTAGTGCCGGCAAGGCTATCAAGCCCCATTATCTTGGCGACGGCCGAAACGCGGCCAAGCCCCATATCGATCTCGGTGGGGTGGATGGCCATCAGATGTGTCAGCCAGTCATTAAGGCTAGATTGTGCGTTAGGTAGCGAGGTCATTGCGAATTGCTCTAATTATATTGATTCGGGATTAATCCAGCATAAACAGCGGCCCCAGGGCCAACTTGGGCAGATCATAATGCTCGGGATAGGTGACATCGACCAGATAGAGACCGTTAGGCTTGGCCGTTGCCGCCGCCTGAGTGCGATCCTTTAGTGCCAGTAGTTCTTTAATCCAGGTCACGGGCTGACGACCGTAACCCACCTCGAGCAGGGAGCCCACAATATTACGCACCATGTGGTGTAAGAAGGCATTGGCCTTGATGTCGACGCAGATATACATGCCCTGACGGGTCACATTGACCTCATGTACGCAGCGAAACGGCGTGTTTGACTGGCACTGAATGGCGCGGAAACTGGTGAAGTCCTGCTCACCTAACAGAAACTGAGCCGCCTCATGCATCTTGGTCTCATCAATCTGCCCCGGATAATGACTCACGCCGGAGCGCAGGATGCCAGGTCTGAACTGATGGTTATAGATCATGTAACGATAACGGCGGGCGGTGGCGGTAAAACGGGCATGAAACTCATCATCCACATCCTTGGCCCAGCGCACGGCGATATCGTCCGGCAGGTTAACATTTACCCCTAGGGTCCAGGCGCTTTCCTTACGCAAGGCATTGGTCTCGAAATGCACCACCTGGCCCGTGGCATGCACCCCGGCATCGGTACGCCCGGCGCATTGAATCGAAATAGGTTCGTTGGCAACAAAAGATAGGGCTCGCTCGAGCTGGGCTTGTACCGAGTCGACCTCGGCCTGACGTTGCCAGCCAAAATAACGGCTGCCATCATATTCGATACCTAATGCTACGCGCATGAAATACCTGTCCTCATGTTTGATTACTCATGTTTTATAAATATGTACGCTAGGCGGCGGATTCTAGCACAAGCTTGGTATGAACTGGATAGTTAAGTTAACTGCCCCGATAATTGACCACCCTCGATTTAACGGCATGAATTGAGAAGATATTGGCTTGCCGCCATAAAAAAAACGGTGCCTAAGCACCGTTTTTTATGACTTATCTTGATTAGAGCTTCTCTGGTTTAAAGCTCGTCTAGCAACTTCTTGGCTTCTTGCTGCTGACGCTCGTTGCCATCGAGCTCGACCTCTTTGAGCAGCGCCTTGGCGCTATCCATGTCATCGATCTCGATATAGGCGCGAGCCAGATCCAGCTTGGCATTGACCGAATTCTCCTCGTCGTCGACATCCACCATGGCCGCATTACCCATCAGGTTATCGAGCTCACCCATGTCGACATCCAGCTCCTTGTATTTGTCGACATCCAGCTGCTCCTCATCGGCCTCGTTAAGCAGTCTGTCGATATCGATAAAGCCGTTATCTTGCTGGAAGGCGGTCAGGTCATGCTCAGGCACGGCTCTGGCGGCGCCCTTCTTCTCTGCCGCATCCAGGGCTGCCAGTGCCTGATCCACGGTCAGGTTATCATCATCGTCTAGCTGCAGATCGATACCTTCGTCGTCATCTTCTTCTGCCGGCGTATCCTGTGCACTCGGCTCAGCGCTAGTCAATGCAGACTCCCACTCAAGCATATTATCGCTGCTGTGCTTATTGCCCTTGAGATCACCGAAGAAACCCGACTCACCTTTCTCAGCCTTAGGTTCTGCCTCTTCGACCGATTCGAGGTCGGCCAGCAGTGCATCGAGATCCACCTCACCGTCATCCTCAGGCTTGGTTTCGTCTTGAGCGCTTGGCTCATCCTCACCCAGATCAAATTCTAGCGGCTCATGGCCGGTCGATGGCTTACTCGCTTCTAGCTCGGCTGCAGGGTCGAGTTCCGGCTCGAGTTCAGGCTCAATATCGACGGACGCTTCATCGCTCGCTGCAATGTCTGGCGCTTGAGTTTCAGCGGCTTCTGGCTCGCTTGCCGGCGCAGCGGGTTCGAACTCGGCCAATAAGGCATCGAGATCCGCCTCATCGGCATCGTCGTTTTCTTCCTCAAATTCGGCGGCGATCTGACGGGCTATCTCATCATCCTGCTCGCTATCGGCCGCCTGCGCCTCCTCGACTTCTGTTGCTTCGTTTTCTGAGGCTGCTGTTTCAGCATCAAAACCGGCTAGCAAGGCGTCGAGATCGGTATCGTCGACCTCGGCTTCATCGCCCTTAGCATTGATAGCCTCTTCAAGTTCCTGCGCTATCTCATCGGCTAGGGTTTCCTGCTGCGCATCCTCTGGGGAGACTTCAGGCTCGGCGGTTTCCTCAGCCTTAGCCGTCTCTTCCACGGCCGCTTCTTCCACTGCTTCTTCTGCTGGCAGGTTAAACTCGGCCAGCAGCGCATCTAAATCTTCCTCTTTAGTCTCTTCGCTTGGCGTCTCTTGTTCAAACTCGGCTAGCAGCTCATCGAGATCTGTCTCGCGACTGTCAGCCTCATCTTCAAGCGCTGCAGGCGCCTCGAACGAGGTTTCCTCGGCTAATGACTCTTCGACTGCCGCGACCGGCGCGTCCAATTCGGCCAACAGGCTATCCAGGTCATCTTCCGGTGCCGCCTTCGTCTCTTCCTCTTCCTGCTCGCCCATGGCCTCGGCCCAGAGATCATCGAGTGACTGCCCTTCATCATCGATCGGTGACATCACCTGCTCATCACCGGCATCGACCACCATCTCGGCGCCTTCTTGGGGCAACTCCTCGCTAAGATCGGCCTCTGGCGTTAACTGGGTTTCGTCGACCTTCATCAAGGAATCCAGCGAATCGGCCTCATCGTCATTGTCCAGGTGCACCGCCATCATCTCTTCGCTATCTTCAGGCGCTGGTGCGACAGGCTTATCGTCCACCGGCGGTGTCACAGGCGCGCTCGCCTCGCCCGCCTCATTCTTATTGTTGCGACGCTTGATAAACAACCATACCAATACCAGCAGCAGTAGCGCTGGAATAGCCGCGAACAGACCAAGATAGAGCGGGCTGCTCATCATGGTACGCCAGCTATCATCAACCTCTTTAGGCTGGGCTGGCTGAGTGGCGGCCGCGAGCTGCTGGCGTAACTGTTCCACCTCGCTGTTAAGTTGCGCCTTCTGCTCTTTCTGAACCAGTAGTGCCTCTTCCAGCTCGGCGATACGGCTGCTTTGCTCATCTATCTTGGCCTGCAACATCTCGCTGTCGTTGTTGCCCAGATTCAGCTTATCTTGTGCCCTGGCGAGCTCATCGGTGAGCGACAGGTTCTTGGCCTGCTCGGCTTCGAGCTGCGCCGTTAATGCCTCAATCTGCTTTTGCTGTTCGCCGCTAGGCTTATCAGCCGGAGTCGTTTTGTCCTGAGTCATCTCAGGTTGACTCGCCTCTGGTTCACTCGTTTGCGGCGCTTGTGCCGTCGCTACCGGCTTAGGCTTAGCCGCGGTCTGTGGCTTCTGACGCCAGCCTCTATCGTTTTTTTCGGCCTGCTGTTTGGCCAGACTCTTAGGGATCGCCAGCATCACCTCTTTAGAGGGGATCAGCAGGATCATCCCCTTCTCTAGGCTGTTGTAGTTGTCACTGGTAAACGCATGGGGGTTGGCTTCATAAATCGCCGCCATCACCTGATAGATGGTCACACTCGCATCGGGACGGGTTTTCTGTGCAATACTCCAGAAGGTATCAGACGCCGTGGTTGGGCCATATTGGCGCAGTGTCTGGCGACTCTCACCATCTGGACCGGTAATATTGAGGGGTTCTGCGGCAGATAAAAGACCCGAAGTCGACGAGAGAACAAGCAGTGCGCTGGCTAGCAAACCAGCAAGATGCGATGTGCGAAAGTTCATCAATTCTTCCCTTTCAAGCGATGATGGACTGCCATTTGGCAGCGTGCTTTAGGCAATTGTATTTATTGAGATTACTATAAACCAGTTTTAGATGGCCTGCTACTGTTCACATTTCAAAAACAAGTGATCACACAAAAAAAAGCCTGCAAACTGCAGGCTTTTTCTCCACTTAGACACTTATTGGCCCGTTAGGCCGAGCGTTCAGTAGTAGTCTCTGACCAAGACTTCGGCGATCTGTACGCTGTTAAGCGCTGCGCCTTTTCTAATGTTATCAGACACAACCCAGAGATTGATACCGTTAGGATGCGAGATATCTTCACGCACTCGGCCCACATAAACAGGATCGGTTCCCGCCGCCTCAGTCACCGCCGTTGGGTACTCTTCGTTAGACTCGAACAGCTCAACGCCCGGCGCATCACGCAACACGGCCTTAACATCTTCTGCGCTCACCGGCTGCACGGTTTCAATATGCACAGCTTCCGAGTGACCATAGAAGACCGGCACACGCACCGCGGTAGGGTTAACCACTATCTGGTCGTCGCCGAAGATCTTCTGGGTTTCCCACACCATCTTCATCTCTTCTTTGGTGTAGCCGTTGTCCATAAACTTATCGATCTGTGGCAGCACGTTAAAGGCGATCTGCTTAGGATAGGCCTTAGGCTCTACCGGCAACCCCTGCAACAGCTTGGCACACTGATTGGCCAGCTCTTCGATAGCCTGTTTGCCCGAGCCTGATACAGACTGATAAGTGGCCACATTGATGCGTGAGATCCCGAAGGCATCATAGACAGGCTTAAGCGCGACCAGCATCTGAATGGTCGAGCAGTTAGGGTTGGCTATGATGTTGCGGTTACGAAAATCGGCGATCGCCTGAGGGTTCACTTCCGGAACCACCAGCGGAATGTCGATGTCGTAACGGAAATGTGAGGTGTTATCGATCACCACACAGCCCTGCTCGGCTGCAATAGGTGCCCACTTGGCCGATACGTCACCGCCCGCCGAGAAGAAACCTATCTGTGCCTGAGACCAATCGAAGGTCTCCACGTCTAAAATTTCGACCTGTTTACCATGGAAAGTTACCGTGTCGCCCGCACTACGACTACTGGCTAAAGGATACAAGTTGGCAACGGGAAAGTTGCGCTCTTCGAGGATCTCAATCATTGTTTGACCCACGGCTCCCGATGCACCTAAAACGACGACGTTAAATTCCTGCGACATAATTACAGACCGACTCCTGAAAAACCTAATTCGAACAACCAATCTACATCAGAACCCGCGGTATTGGCTAGCATTAACGCGCTAAATTCACGTCGATGCTTATGATTTTTTCTCATCAGGTCGAAGCCTTTGTTATTTTGGAATCGCTGGCGAAACAGTTCGTCGTCATCGCGCAGGTCATAGACCAGGCGAACCAGGCTGAGCAAGGCCCTCTCATCAGGCACCGACAGGGGCGACAACTGATGACTCCACAGCGGCGGCAACAGGCTAGAAAGCGACTTATCGACCTCTCTTCCAAGCTGGGCCATCAAGGCCTGATACAACATGAAGGTGCCACGAGCCTTGCCCTCAAGGCTATAGCCAGCGATATGCGGGGTGGCAATTTCTACCAAGGGCACCAGCTCGGCCATCGGCTCGGGCTCCCCTTCCCATACATCCAGCACCAGCTTGAGATCCGCTCGCGCCTGTTTCACCTGAATGAGCGCGCGGTTATCTATCACCTCGCCGCGACAGCAGTTCAGCAGCCAGGTGCCTTCGGCGAGTGTGTTCAGGCGCGCCTGGTCAAACAGATAGTAGGTGGGATGCTCGCCACCGCGCGTTAATGGCACATGCAGGGAGATCACATCACAGCGCTCAATGAGTTCCTCTAGGGAGACAAAGCCGCGCTCATCGCCACTGGCTTCGAGCAAGGGATCGTTAAGCAGCGTCTTCACCCCATAGGCTTGCAGACAATGTTGCAGCGCTGTGCCCGTATTACCGGCACCGACTATGCCGACCGTCATATTCTTAAGCGGCGAATGAAAACGCCTGGCCAGCTCCAGCATGGCATTGAAGGCGTACTCGCCTACGGCCACCGCGTTACAGCCCGGCGCATTGGTGCAGAATATGCCTCGCCGCTTCAGATAATCCAGATCCAGATGGTCCATGCCTATGGTGGCACTGCCGACAAACTTTAGCCTGTCACAGCCATCGAGCAGGGTCTCGTCGACCTTAGTGACTGAGCGCACCAGCAGGACATCGGCATCTTCTACCTGGGCCTGGGTCAGGGTGCGGCCATCGACCATCACCACCTCGCCAAGATCGGCAAACAGGGCTTCGACATAGGGCATATTTTCATCGGCTACAATTTTCATCGACTTCTCTTCGCTATTGATACCAATCGTAATAAATAATTGATCATTCTAGCTTGTTAAAACGCTCGATAACTGTATTAGTA
>NZ_JAKEVJ010000088.1:0-15547 GCF_022398425.1 Shewanella sp. Isolate7
TGCTGGTGCAATTGGCATTTTGGTGGGTGGGACTCTTTGGTGAAGCGAAGCAATTGCAACGACATTTCCAGGCCAATACGGTGAAGAAACGTAATGTGTTATCGATAGTGCGGATGGGAAAAGAGCTGATGCGACGACGAGACAGATACCCAATGTCAGCCGATGACCTACTCCATGCTGCCAGGAAGCTGGCTGAGTTATCACTCATTTACGGCTGCTGGGGGTATGAATTATGAGGGGATCCTACAGCACCGAGCCCGAGGAGACCAGGACAACCTGGATCCCCTGGGCGCGGCAGTTCGCGATAAATTGGGCGATTCCTAGCAGGTAATGGCTGCTGCATCCTTGCTTATGAGGAGCAATCAGGGCACTACCCACCTTAACGACTATGCGTTTCCAGTGTATGTTTGCCATGTTTTCCCCTGCCTTATCTTTGCTCTGCTAGCTGACGTGCGGCTTCATCGAAGGTCTCTATGGTGTTCTCGCAGGGATCGCCATCCAGGGCGCTCACGCCCCAGATAACCAGGCTGCTGGCCATGAATCCTGGGATCATCTCATAGAGCATTGAACTGAGCGCCTTGCCCTCGGGCAGTACTGGCGCGTAGATCCAGAACAGCACAGTCGCGGCGCCTGCCACAATACCGGCCACGGCGGCCTTGTGGGTCAGGTTCTTCTTGTAGAGGCTAAACAGGACCAGTGGACCGAAGGCGGCGCCGAAGCCGGCCCAGGCATTACTCACCAGTGATAGAATGCTGTTAGAGCGATCGAGCGCCAACAGGCTGGCGACTATGGCCACACCTGCCACGCCGAAGCGGCCAAGTTTTACCATCTCCTCTTCGCTGGCCTCTTTCTTGGAGACCACACGGTAGATATCTTCGGTCAGCGAGCTCGATGACACCAGCAGCTGAGACGAGATGGTACTCATGATCGCTGCCAGAATCGCCGCTAACAGGAAGCCGCTGATCAAGGGGTGGAACAGCAGTTCTGAGAAGACGATGAAGATGGTCTCAGGGTCGCTCAGCTTCATGTTGAACTTGTTGGCATAGGCGATACCCACCAGGCCGGTGGCCAGTGCGCCTATGATGGTGACTGTCATCCAGCTCATGCCGATGTTCTTGGCGGTCTTAATATCCGACACGCTGCGGATCGCCATGAAGCGCACTATGATGTGGGGCTGACCGAAGTAACCCAGACCCCAAGAGAGCGCCGAGATCAGACCCAGCAGGGTGACGTTTTGCATCGCCTCACCAAAATGGGGGATAGACTCATAGGCGAAGTTCATCATCTTGTCGGCATTGCTGAACTCCTGATAGGCCACCACAGGGACCAAGATCAGCGCGATAAACATGATGCAGCCCTGAACGAAGTCGGTCAGGCTGACTGCTAAGAAGCCACCCAGCAGGGTATAGGAGACCACCACACCCAGGGTGATCGCCAGCCCCAGCTCGTAGTTCACCTCGAAGGCCGACTCAAACAGCTTACCGCCTGCTACTAGACCTGCCGAGGTGTAGAGGGTAAAGAAGATCACTATGATCACCGCAGAGATGATGCGGACATTGCTGCTGGGATCATGAAAACGCTTGGCGAAAAATTCAGGGATCGTCAGGGCGTTGTTGGCGACCTCGGTATAGACCCTGAGTTTGGGGGCCACGATCAGGTAGTTCACCAGGGCACCCAACAGCAGACCCACGGCGATATAGATGGTCTCGAAGCCCACCAAAAACATGGCACCGGGCAGGCCCATCAACATCCAGCCGCTCATGTCGGAGGCGCCGGCAGAGAGGGCGGTGACCTGTGGGCTCACCTGTCTGCCACCTAAGATGTAGCCTGACACGTCATCGGTCGAGCGGCGGTAGGCAAACAGGCCAATGGCCAACATGGCCAGAAAATAGATAGCAAGCGAGAGATAAGTTAAGTAATGCATGGATTTAGTGGCCTCCTAACGCTTTGTTATTTTGACTCCCGCCGGGTTTCAACATGACAAAAAGATAGGTACTTAAGATGGCGAATAAACAGGTGAGTTGCATGGCATAGGTTGCCTTGCCGTGGAGCTTGTGCCACGCCTGTGAGATGAGATTTTCTTCCGTTGCATTGTCTGACGACATTGTGCCCTCCTGAGCAGTTGTAAAAAATTAATTAGAAACCTAATAGTTAGTTCTCAAACCATATTAACATCCAGAGCGATCACTTTTCCACCCCGGATCAAGCCTTGATCTCGAACCCCTCTTAGCTGAAATTGCCGGAAACCCTCGTTATTATTGGCTTTGTGTCAGTTTGGTAAAATTAATAAGTCACCTGTAAATAAGATAATACGCCTAACCTTATTGCGGGCTGGTGTGAGCTTTATGGATGAAAAATCATCAATCGTGATTGGTTTTATGCGCCGAGACGATGGCGGAGTAGGGCTGTTTTGGCCGAATTTCCGATTTATAGCAGGTTTGGGCTATAGGGTGTTTTGATTATACCTGTAACTATATTAGTCGGCGTGGGGCTGACCCCCTGGGTCGCTGGTGATGAGGTACACCTTGACTCTAATGCCTTGATCTTAATGACTTGCTCTTAACACCTTGAGCTTAGTGCTTAAATCCCGCTTTTGTCCCGGGCTGTTATACTCATTAAACGTTGGGTCGCGGCGGAGCTGGTATGGACTGGGCAGATATCAAGGAAATCTTATCTTTCGTACTCTTTACCTATGGTGAGTCGGGGATCATCGTCTCTCAGGTTCTGCAGGTGCCGCTGCTTCTGCTGTTGGCCTGGTTTATCGTGACCCGTATCGGCAAGCTCATTCGCCGTGCCATGCTGGCCCGTAAGGTGGCGCCGGACGCGGTGCATCTGTTTTCCCGTATCTACCTCATCCTGGCGATTGCTATCATTGTGGTGACCAGCCTGGAGATCCTCAATATTCCCCTCAAGGTGTTTGCCTTCGTGTCCGGTGCCATCGCCATTGGGGTGGGCTTTGGGGCGCAGAACATCATCAATAACTTTATCAGCGGCTGGATCTTGATGTGGGAGCGGCCGATCCGTATCGGCGATTTTCTGGAGATAGGCGACACCAAAGGCGTGGTGGAGAGCATCAATACCCGCTCGACCCTGATTCGTCGCAACGATGGGGTACACATGCTGGTGCCCAATAGCCATCTGCTTGAGAACACTGTGACCAACTGGACCCTGATCGACAATATCGCCCGTTCGACGGTTAGGGTTGGGGTGGCCTATGGCTCAGACGTGGAGAAGGTGGCGGCCATCATCAAGCAGACGCTGGATGATCATGACGAGATCTTAGATGGCCCCGCGCCCATTGCCATCTTCGAAGATTTTGGCGATAACGCGTTGATCTTCGATGGTATCTTCTGGGTGTGTGCCAGTAGCGAGGCGGATATTCGCCGCATCCGCAGCGACATACGTTTTCGGCTCTATAAGCTGTTTAATGATGCCGGCATAGTGATCGCCTTCCCTCAGCGGGATCTGCATATCGATGGCGAGCTCAAGCTTACGGGCAGGTCACCGAGTGGCTCGGAGTCTGATTCAGAGTCTAGTTCAGAGCCTAGTTCAGAGGATGAACAGGGTCGCCAAGCCTAAGAAGGCGAAGAAACCCACCACATCTGTCACCGTGGTGAGCACGACACCGCCGGCCAGGGCCGGATCTATGCCTATCTTCTTGAGCAGCATAGGAATGCTGGCGCCGGCCACGACACCTGTGATCAGCACTATCACCATGGCGAGACCAAATACCAGTCCCAGCTGCCAGTCGCCAAACCACCTGAGGGCGATGAAGGCGACTAGGGCGGCCCACAGCAGGGCATTGAGCGCGCCGATACTGAACTCATGACCAATCAGCCTGATGATGTTGTTGCGGTTGACCTGATTGAGCGCAAGGCCCCGGGTTACCAGAGTGAGGGTCTGACTGCCGGCGACGCCGCCCATGCTGGCCACCACGGGCATCAGCACCGCCAGGGCAACCACCTTCTCGATGGCGGCCTCGAACAGGCCGATCACCCAGGCGGCGAGGAAGGCGGTAAGCAGGTTAATCCCGAGCCAGAGCGCCCGTCTCGTGGCGCTGCGAACTATGGGCGCAAACATATCCGGGTGGGTGTTTAAGCCTGCCTGGGAATAGAGCGCCTTGTCGGCCTCATCCTGAATCACGTCGATTACATCGTCCACCGTGATGCGACCAATAAGTTTCTGTTCGTCGTCCACCACGGGCGCCGAGAGCAGATCCTGGTCTTTAAAGACCTGGGCGACGCTGCTGGCGGGCATCTGTGGCGTAAATCGGGTTACCTGGGTCGACATCAGCTCGCGAATGCTGATATCCATCTCGGTGGAGACCAGGAGGCTCAGGGGGACGATTCCCAACAGGTGGTTGTCGCGATCGACCACCATCAGGCTGTCTAAGTGTTCCGGCAGCTCGCCTTCGCGCTGGCGCAGACGACGCAGATAACGCAGGGCCGCCTTAACCGAGACATCGGCACGCAGGGCGCTACTATCCACATCCATCAGACCGCCGGCGCTGTTGTCTGGGTAGTCTCTGACGCGCTCATAGCGCTGCCTGCGCTGGGCGTCCATTGCCTGCACCATGGCCGATACCACGGGCATGGGCAGATCGGCATCGATATCCGCCAGCTCATCCATCTGCATCTGGCTCAGACCCATGATGAGTCTGGCTTCTTCTGTCTGTTGGATCAGCGTGCGGCGCAGTGGTTTGGGCAGTGCCAGCAGCACCTTGGCGCAGCTGCTCGTGGGCACCAGCGCCCAGATCTGTAGTCGCTCTTTGGGAGGCTGAGACTCGAGCAGACGGGCGGTCTCGGCGCTGGTGCATTCGGCTAAAATTCCCTGAATGGCGGCGTTATCGCCATGAAGTAATGCGCTGTCGAGCCTGTCTGCAAACTGCTGAAAATTGTCGGTCATTCGATATCCTTTACTGCCTGGGTTGCACGACTCGGCCTGTCCGTTGTGGGCTGGACTCTTATCTTTAAAGTGACGGAAGGAATAAGCCAAGCTTAGTATACGCTAACGAATTTAGAGCCTTAGTGATAGCTTTGCTTCTTAAGCTGTTAGCTAAAGTACTTAGTCGATGGCGTAAGATAGGGGAGCTGGCAAGTTGGATGATTTATATAATCCATCCCTTAAAGTGCTGACAGTTCATCCGGCCAGGCGCGTTTTGCCTAGGTGATGTTCAGGGGCACTCACCACCTTTACTGGCTGAGCTTTTCCGTTTCGTTGGCCTTGATGTAAGGCTCTAATAACATGAGCCAGCTGCGTGAGATGGCGGCGTATTCTTCGATGCACAGCTCGGCCCTCTCTTCCCCTAGCAGCCCCTCTTTAACTATGGTTGCATACTTGTCGGGGGCGCTGCCGTAGACGTGACATAGGGTCGTAAAATAGCGTTGATCGTCCAGGCTGTGTTCGTCCCAAAAGTCTTCATCTTCAAGCACCTCTCTGTCGTCACTCTCGATATCAAACAGATCGGCGGCGCTTAACGCAATCTCCTGACCATCATCGAAAAACTCGACGAGAAGCGTCGTGGCTAGGGCATCGGCGGCATCTTCCTCTTTTCCGAGAACTGGCAGCTGATATATGTCGATGAGGGCGTGGGCAAACTCGTGAAACAGGGTGTGCAGCAAGGCATCATCCGTCGCCTGCTTGGGTGTCACGCCAGTCTTATCATAGCTAGCCTGCTTGAATCTGTGCCTGACCTCGTCAACGAAAGCATAGGGGATCATGATGCTGCCGCTCTCGCCATCAAACAGCGGGCCATCATCGCCGCCGAAGGCAACCGCAAGAGGCTCTGCGAGTTTGAAGTGCTCATTGATAAACCTAACACCCGTATTCATGACCCCCGATGCGATAAGCTCCTCTCTTATCGCCTTCTCTGCCGCGTCGCCAGGATTGCCATACTCGAGGCGCACACCAACCTCAGCAAAGGCTGATGAAGCCATTACGATCACACCCGCCACAGCAAGCGATAAAGATTTTACGATACTCAATTTTGTTCCTTACTATGTAAAAGGGCCTTAACGTCACCAGCAAACTGTATTATGGGATTTTAACTCGATGTAGATCAATGTTAGCTAAAAAAGGGGGAATCAATACTTGCGATATCTAGCTGATTTGTTGTTTATTATTATGAATCTAGATTCAGGGACGTTAGGCTTATGAGAAGTAGTATTTTATGTTTTTTGTTTAGTGTGTTCTATGTGGGGAGCGCCTGGCCATGTGGACCTGTGCCCGAAAAAGTATCGAACATCATAAAGCAAAATAATGAGCTGATCTTAGTCGGTGAGATGCATGGAACCCTGGAGTCTCCTCACTATTTTTATGAAATAGTGTGTAACGCAATAAATTTATCTGAAAAGCAAGTCGTAGCAGCCATTGAGCTGTTTGATGGTGACGTCACCCTCGATGGCGACAATAAACATCTCGCTAGGGCTGTTAACCGTTCCGATGTCTGGCAGAAAAATCACGATGGCAAGACAAGCGAAGCAATGTTTGAGCTGTTGGAGCGGTTCAACTTATTGGTGAAGGATGGCAAGTTGAAGGTGATCTTTTTTGATAAAGATGATGAAGCAAGAGACTTGTCGATGGCGATGACGCTAAAAGAGCATTTTTCGGGTGATTCACTAGTTATCGCCTTGACTGGAAATCGGCATAACAAGGTTAAGCATGGCAATAGTTGGGATCCCAACTCAAAAAATATGGGCGCCTATCTGAAGGAGATGGATGTAAATCTATCGAGTATCAATTTACTGACCAATGGTGGGAATGCGTGGGTGTGCATGCCAAATTGCGCTAATCATGAACTCTCTACACGTAACCTTGAAGGCTACGAGGATGTATTTGATGCGAGCGACAAGAGTGGTTATCAGTATCACTGGCTAGTTGGAACGGTACACGCGTCAGAGCCTAAAGTAAGGTGAGTTGCTGTTGTAACTGGTTAGGCAACGCTGATAGTAACCTAATCATTTACGAATAAAAGTAAGTTACTCAAATAACGACTAGTAGAGTTAGCTTTTAATTGGTGTGTACTTGCGGATTACTGGATTTTAGCTCAAGAGCATTACCATTCATTCGTGATAAATGAAGTTAAATCGAAGAGACGATAGAAGTTAGTGTAAACACGATTTTGGCCTTCGAAATCAGGGATGATTTCGTAGAGCCCACATGGAAGTGCTCGCGGCGAGCCAAAATAGTGTTTGCACATTGGTTCGCCGCAGGCGATAGGTTACAGCGAAGGTAGGGTATTAAAAAAGCGAATTCAGTTCGAAAGAATGGTTGAGTGAGTGTAATGCACTAAGATAAATAGAGGGGTGGATGACAGTTAACTATCACCCCTTTGAACACTTAGGCTAAACCTAAGCATCAAGTCCGATACAACACCTTCACCACATGCCAGCCGAACTTAGTCTTCACCAGATGCGGGGTGATCAGCTCGCCGGTGAAGCAGACCTTGTCGAAGGCCGGGACCATCTGTCCTTTCTTGAACTCACCCAGGCTGCCGCCTTTCTTGCCCGATGGGCAGGTAGAGTGTTTCTTGGCGAGTTGGTCAAACTTGGCGCCCTTGTTGAGCTTTTCGATAATCTCTTCGGCGAGCTCTTTATGTTTGACTAAGATATGAAGCGCCGCTGCGGTTCTGGCCATCTGGTGTTGCCTCTTGGCTAATAAATTGGATCTGATACTGGCCATTATACTGGCTTAGGCCTCGCTGGCCCAAGAGGATTTAGCCCACCTTGGTTTGGGGCTGCCCATTTCACGCGGCAATAGGATAGCCAGGATTGTGAAAGGGCCTCCGTAAAGGAGACCCTTAGGTGATTAAATTTGCCGAGCCTTAATTTGACAAGCTTTAATTTGCCGAGCGTAGGGTCGATTTCCGATAAGAATAGTGATTGTTGATGAGTAGATTCTCAGACAGCGTCATGGCCTTGGCTGTGACCGCCTCCCCCTCTTGTTGATACTTGCTGACCTGATAGTTAACGAAGTCAACCACATAAACGGGCTTGTTGTCCTGCTTCGCGAGTACCTTGGCGGCCTGTTGCTGAGCTGCGGCCGATGAGCAATCGTTACATTCAATGGCGGTAAAGTTAGCGAAAGCTGCGCCCGAAAATGCTGATGAGGCGAGTAGGAGTGCTGTAGGGATCATCTTATTCATTATTATCTTCCTTATGGCAAATGTGACCGATATCACATTTATTCTGCTGTGCAAAATATCATCTGTCTAGTTTTTGTCTTAAAAATTAATATCTTGCTCACGTCTAAATTAGCGAGCGCTAAGCTTGCTGGCGCTGGGTTTGCTCATGAACTGAGGGGCTAACCCATTGAGAAGTCTGGGGGAATGATAAGCAAGGAGCCTATTGGGCGAGTATCTGTGGCAGCAGATGAGGGATTTATTGATTGAGCGCAAGCTTAATGAGGTCAGATAGCTGTCTGACACACTTGGTTTTGTTATAATTCTTATCCATTTCTAATCGGTTTTTTCGAGGCTTTTGATGGCGCGCAACGTAGGCACGGAACTTGAGCTTATCCATCTGTTTGTACATCTGGTGAATACCGGAGGGTTTTCGCAGGTGGCAAAAGAGCTGGGAATACCTGTGGCTACCGTGAGTCGTAAGGTCACTAAGCTGGAGAGTCTGCTCGATACCCAGCTGATCATGCGCAGTACCCGTAAGCTCAGGCTGACCGAAGAGGGCAGTGAGCTCTTTGGTCGCTATCAAAATGTGGTCGCCCAGTTTGACCGTTGTAGCGAGCCCAGAGTCGAGAAGGCCGAAGGTACGCTGCGCATCGCGGCGCCCGTGTCGATCATCTCGATGATCTTCATCGGGGTGCTGAACGACTTCTCCAAGACCTACCCGGATATTCAGCTGCACATTACTCAGAATAACTCCAGCATAGATCTGATCGATGAGGGGGTGGACGTGGCCATTGTCGGCGGCGCCCAGCCGGATTCCTCCTGGGTCTCCAAGTCGCTTGGGGTGCTGGATTATGCTTTGTTTGCCTCGCCGGGTTATCTTGCCTGTGCCGGCATTCCTCACCATCCCGATCAGCTGGTGGAACATTCCTTGATCAAGGTGTGGCCCCTGTTTAACTGGTCGATGAAACACATTAACGGCGAAGACTTTTACTACGAGGGGCCGGCCAAGCTAACCCTTGGCGATCTCAACGGCGCGGTGAAGGCGACGGTGGATGACGGCGGTATCCTCTATGGGCCTGAGTTGTTTGTCAAAGCCGAACTCGCCTCGGGCGAACTGCGCCGGGTGCTGCTCGACTGGCAGGGGGAGCAGCGGCGGATCTCGCTACTCTACCATCAGCGCACGCATCAGCCCCTCAAGGTGAAGCTGTTTATCGAGTTTATGCAGGAAAGGGCCAGCTGCCTGTTTCATTAATAACTATTCCTCTTGTACCTAATCCACTCGACTCTGCTCGATAAGTATTGGTTCAGATACGCCAGGTTTTCGCTGTTTGAGGCAAAAAAAGCCACCCTAGTAAAAGCGGTGGCCAGGCAGTTTGAGGCTGCTAAATAGGGTTGAAGCTTAGGGAAGGTGCGAACAAGTCGTCGCACAGCTCTGGCTTTGATAGCAGCGACAGTTCAAGGCATTCAACTGAGGGCATGCCGAGGCCTGCTGAAGTTGAATAACGCCGAAATGGTGTTGCTATCAAAGCCCCGCAGGGCGAGGCTTACAGCGGTATTTGCTGCGTTACAGTTCTTGCGAAGGACTAGGGCCATTCGCTGCAAACTGTGCCTTGCATCTATCCACTTTAAGTACACGCAGAGCAAGCACGGGACTTATTCGCACCTTCCTTAGGTGTTAAATGAGGTAAACATTCAGGCTACGGGCGCCGTGGGCACCGACGACCAGCGCCTGCTCGATATCGGCCGTCTTAGAGGGGCCTGCGATAAACACGCCGAACTCGCCGCTGTCTAGGCCTATCTTTTTGATCGCCTGATGCAGGTTGGCGACCACCTTGTCGGCGCTCACCACCAGAAACAGGTTCTCACAGATAAAGGGTGTTACCCTGTGACCCAGGTGTTGGTTATTGACCCAGATGGCACCATTTTCCGCCACGGCGACATCGCCTGGGATCACGGCAAAGTCGATATCTTTCAGTTCGTGAGCCGTTTCCGGGGCGCTGCGGTTGCCGGTGACGCCCTCGACCTGAGAGATCACCTGCTTACCTTCTTTGATCAGTTCGTCCACTTTAGCCTGTAAGGCGGCCAGGCCACCTTCTTTGTGCAGAGTTCCCGCCACTGTGCCCAGGTTAGTTTCAAACTGGCCGATCACATCGTCAAGACGTGGGCTGACATTGATTGGCGGCATGGCCTGAGGTGCAACCGCGACGCTTTTTAATGCATTGAGAATTGATTGCTTGCTCGACATGTTTATTGACCTCTGTTTTTGTTAAACCAAGCTTCGAAGCTGGACTTAGGTGCGACCGGCAGTTCTCTGTACTTGCCCCAGGCGCCCGAGAATGGCTTGAGTAGCGAACCCGGCAGGATGCGCAGCGCGGTGCGGGCGACACTCATGGAGCAGTTGAGCATGGTCTCACTGGCCATGAAGTTGCCTACAAGCGGCATATAGTTGCGCTTGCCGTATGGCAGCTTGCCCGCCTTGGCCTTGAGGCGACGGTGGTGATGGATGATCTTATCTAGCGGCACCTTGGTCGGACAGACATAGCTACAGCTGCCGCACAGGGTACAGGCCCAAGGGATAGAGTGAGTGTCATCGGCCTGTGCACCTACGGCGATACCGATAGGGCCAGGAATCGTGTAGTTGTAGCTGTAACCACCCGAGCGACGATACACGGGGCAGGTGTTCAGGCAGCCGCCACAGCGAATACACTTGAGCGATTCGGCCAGAATCTTGTCTTTCAGCATGTCGGTACGGCCGTTGTCGACGATGATGATGTGCATCTCGCCGCCGTCCTGCGGACCGCGATAGAAGCTGCTGTAGGTGGTAATAGGTTGCCCCGTCGCGTTGCGGGCCAGGGTGCGTAGCAAGATGGCGGCGCTGTCGAGATCCGGCACCATCTTGTCGATACCCATGGAGTGCAGCTGTAGTTTCGGCAGGTTAGCGCCCATGTCGGCGTTACCTTCGTTGGTGCAGACGACGACTGCGCCTTTATCGGCAATTGCCATGTTTACCCCTGTCATGGCCGCATCGGCCGACAGGAACTGCTCACGCAGGTGGGCGCGGGCGGCGCGGGTCAGATAGGTGGGGTCCGAGGCGCCGGCCTCTGTGCCCAGCTTGTCGTGGAAGAGGTCGCCCACTTCCTCTTTCTTCATGTGGATCGCCGGTACCACGATATGTGACGGTGGCTGCTTGGCCAGCTGGATGATGCGCTCGCCAAGGTCGGTGTCGATCACCTCTATGCCTTTGCTCTCTAGGTAAGGGTTAAGGTGACACTCTTCGGTGAGCATCGACTTAGACTTAACCAGCTTCTTCACCTGATGCTTGGCCAGTATGCTATGCACTATCTGGTTGTGCTCGGCGCCATCTTTGGCCCAGTGCACCACGATGCCGTTGGCCTGACAGTTCTTCTCGAAGGTCTCTAGGTACTCGCCCAGGTGGGTCAGAGTATGTAGCTTCATCTCGGAGCCGAGCTGACGCAGTTGTTCCCATTCAGGCAGGCTTCCGGCGGCGCGATCACGCTTCTCACGCAATACCCAAAGGGCCTTAGAGTGCCAATCGACGCGCGCCTCATCTTTACAGAAGATGTCGGCCTTCTTCGCATGCACGCCTGAGTTGAGTGCGGTTGTTTGACTAGACATGGTCGGCTCCTTAGAGGGCTGCGTTGATGACTTCGGCGATATGACGGGTCGCGATCGGCAATAGCTGACGGCGGATCATGCCGTCTAAGTGCAACAGGCAGGAGGGGTCGAAGCCCACCGCATAGGTTGCCCCTGTGGCGGCGTGTGCCTGCGCCTTGTCTTTACCCATCTTGGCGGAGACGGCGCCTTCGTCGACGGCGAAGGTACCACCGAAGCCACAACATTCGTCGCGACGATCCGGATAGACGATTTCGATGCCAGGGATGCTGCTCAGTACGGCCTCTACCTTATTGGTGCGTGGGCCCATCTGCTCGCTCGGTGTGGCTAGGTCCAACATGCGGATGCCGTGACAGCTGAGCTGCAGGCTGATCTTGTAGTTGAAGGCCTTGTTGAAGGCAGGAATAGGGGCGACATCGTGGAGGAATTCGGTCAGCTCGTAGAGCTTATCGATCACCGCCTGGGCCTCTGGGCTGTCGTCAAACTCATGGAAGTTTTCCTTTGCCGCTACCAGGCAAGAGGCTGCCGGGCAGACGATGGCGTCACACTCGACCCCTTTGAAGGCATTTAACAGCTTGAGGGTGGTCTTCTTGGCTTCATCAAAACAGCCCGAGTTGGTCATGGGCTGACCGCAACAGGTTTGGCCCTTGGGCAGTATGACCTGATGGCCGAGTTTTTCGAGGAGTTCGACGGTTGCGATGCCGACATGGGGCATCATCTGGTTCACCAGACAGGGAATGAATAGGGCTATCTTCATGAAGCACTCTCTTTTTTTGATGGCTGCATGTGGGCGAATGCGCTGGCTTATTCAGTGCCGCTACAGGCGGCATAAGCTTGGTATTTAGCCCATGTTGCAGGGTTATTTGTGATGATAATTTAAGCTTATATCCACATAATAAGTAGTGCTAATTTAGTAAATATATATACGTATTTTTTCATTTCTGAAACAGTGTGATTTTGGTCTCTCATTGTTGGAAAAAGTCACTGATCCAGGTCAAAAAAGGCTTGATTAAAACAATTATATGAAACGGTTGTTTAAATTTTTTATTTGGGCGTACACTTGTAACCTTTTGAAAAGAATGGGCTTAATTTTAAGTTATGTTTGTAACTGTAAAATAAAGCATTTTTTTGAGGTTAGAATGTTTGATCTAATTCGTTTTTTGTGACGTAATGCACACTAGGTTTTCTGGTCGGATGAGTCTGAAAGATGAGTATTAGAACAAAATTTAAAAAAGTACTGCCGAGTATATCTACCACCGAACAAGAGGCGCTCGACGCCGGTGATGTGTGGCTAGAGGGATCTATCTACCAGGGGATCCCAGACTTCGATGCCCTGCGTCAGGTTCCGGGTGCCACGTTGTCCGATGAGGAGCAGGCCTTCCTCGACGGCCCAGTGCAGACCTTGATCGAGATGGTGGATGATTTTGCCATTCAAAACAGCCTGCACCTGCCAGATAACATTCTTAACTTCTTAAAAGAGCATAAGTTCTTCTCGCTGATCATTCCCAAGGCCTTTGGTGGTCTTGAGTTCAGCCCTTATGCCAACTCAACCATAGTGGCGACCATTGCCGCCAAGAGTTCGGCGGTGGCGGTTACCGTGATGGTGCCTAACTCTTTAGGCCCTGGTGAGCTATTGATGCATTACGGTACTCAGGCTCAGCAAGATTTTTGGCTGCCGCGTCTGGCCAACGGCCAGGAGATCCCCTGTTTCGCACTGACCAGCCCAGAGGCCGGCTCGGATGCCGGTGGTATTCCGGATATCGGCACTGTCACCATGGGCGAATATCAGGGCGAGCAGGTGCTCGGCCTGTCGGTGACCTGGGACAAGCGTTATATCACCCTGGCACCTATCGCCACCGTATTAGGTTTGGCCTTTAAGGTGGAAGATCCACAGGGTCTGTTAGGGGGCAAGGAGCAGCTAGGCATCACCTGCGCGCTGATCCCTAAGTCTCATCTTGGCGTCGAGCTGGGCAATCGCCACGACCCTATGGGCTGTCGTTTCTATAACGGGACGACTCGCGGCGAGAATGTGTTTATTCCGATGGACTTCATCATTGGTGGTCAGCAGAACATAGGTCGCGGCTGGCAGATGCTGGTGGCCTGTCTCGGCGCCGGCCGTGGTATCTCGCTACCGGCGCTAGGGGTCTCTGTGAGTCAGGCCTCGTTTAAGTCGTCGGCAGAATACGCCGCCGTGCGTGAGCAGTTTGGTCTGGCCATCGGCAAGTTCGAGGGGATTCAGGAGAAGCTGGCTGATATCGCAGGTAAGACCTATCTGCAAGAGGCGATGCGTGTACTGACCACAGAAGGCCTGGGCCTGGGGCTTAAGCCATCAGTGGTGACGGCAATGGCTAAGTATCACATGACGGAGATCGGCCGCGACGTGCTGAACTCGGCCATGGACATTCAGGCCGGTAAGGCGATTCAGCGTGGCCCACAAAATACCCTGGCTTCTGCCTATGTGGCGCAGCCTATCGCCATCACGGTGGAAGGGGCGAATATTCTGACCCGCAATCTGATGATCTTCGGTCAGGGCGTAATGCGTTGTCACCCTCATCTGCAGAGCATGGTAGAGGCGATTCACAGCGACGATAAGGATGCCGACAAGACCTTTAACCGCATCTTCAAGCTGACGGTGGGCTACAGTGTCGGTAACAGTCTGCGCGCCTTCCGCTTAGGTCTGCTGCCTTTCACTGCGGGAGCCAAGTCTGAGCTGAGCGAAGTAGTGGAATATGAGAAGGCGGTGCACAAGCTGGCGTCTAAACTGGCTGTGTATGCCGACTTCTCCTTGCTGGTGCTCGGTGGCAAGCTCAAGCAGGCCGAGATGCTGTCGGCGCGTCTGGGGGATGTGATGAGCTACCTGTACGCGGCCATGGCCTCGATTCGTTACTACGAGCAGAAGGTGAGCAGCGAACATCGTGCGCAGGCCAAGCCTTATTTCGAGTATGCTACACGTTGGGCGCTGGTTAACGCCGAAAACGCGCTGCTGAGCTTCCTGGACAATTTCCCATCGGCAGCGACCCGCCAGCTGATGAAGCTGATCACCGTGACCTACTCGCCTAAGATGAAGAAGATCAACGACGACCTAGTCCGTGAACTGGCCCACGAGGCGCAGCTCAATACCCAGATCAAGCGTCAGCTGACCCATCTGGTGAAGCCTGTTCCGGGCGATGGTAACGATATCAATCAGCAGGCCTATCTGGCTAAGATCGCCTGTCTGCCGCTGCTGGCCAAGGTGAAGAAGGGGCTGAAGCAGGGCTACTTTAAGTCTGGTGTCAGATTTGCGCAGACGCTGGACAGAGCCCGCGCCGCCAAGATCATCACCGAGGGCGAGCACAAGCAGCTGCTTGATTACAACCTTAAGCGTGAGCGTGCCATTCGAGTCGACGAGTTTGACTTCGATATGCAGCTGGTCGATGACAGAGCGGCACTGAAAATAGCTTAGTGCCCGTCGTGTAAACATAAAAGCCGCCTGCTAGAGCGGCTTTTTTATGTTTGAGGTTATACCAATAGTCGTAAATAATTGATCACGCTAGCTTGTTAAAGCGCTCGATAACTGTATTAGGGAAGGTGCGAATAAGTCCCGTGCTTGCTCTGCGTGTGCTTAAAGTGGATAGATGCTAGGCACAGTTTGCAGCGAATGGCCCTAGTCCTTCGCAAGAACTGTAACGCAGCAAATACCGCTGTAAGCCTCGCCCTGCGGGGCTTTGATAGCAACACCATTTCGGCGTTATTCAACTTCAGCAGGCCTCGGCATGCCCTCAGTTGAATGCCTTGAACTGTCGCTGCTATCAA
>NZ_JAKEVJ010000089.1:0-15522 GCF_022398425.1 Shewanella sp. Isolate7
AGGTATTTATTATTAAGGGTTTTATGAGAAGACTAGAGTATTAGCAAGGCTTTAATCATTGCCGAATCCGTACTCATCTTGCATCGCTAATTCGTCATAGTTATTTGCCATGTTTTTTGAGAGATTATTACACTGCGGTTGCGTTAACCGTGGTTGAATTTTTGACGAAGCAACACAATTTTTTTCTAATTCATCTTTTAATTCGCCGGCTTCTAGTGATGCTGATTGATCGTTATCAACCGAAACATCAATTGCGTCAACAACATCGGTAGTTTGCCTAACATCGAAGTCGAGTTCTGCTTGCCCTGATGGCTGAATAATGTAGCGGTTGCCGTAACCGCTGAGATAGTCGTTTTTCAATTTTAAGTAAGCTGTTAACTGTGATTGTTCTGATATTAGTCCAAGACTGTCGAACGGAAGACGATCCTCAGGTTTATTATAAAAGTTGAGCTTCAGTTCACCGCTTTTATTTTGTGTTAATGTAACCCGGATATCCCCACCTTTTTCATTAATTTTCAGTTCTATATCATTGAGTGCTCTGGGTGAATATGAAAATAAAAGTGCATTAGTACTCTTAAAGTGATTGACGTTAATTTCTCGAATGAACTCACGTCGACCAGGCAGAATACATGCGAATAGTCTATTGTCAGTAAATAGTAACATCGCTGTATTAATTGCTCTGACGCTAGTCTCTTTTAAGATCATGCGGTTTAATTGCTTGAAATCAAACATATTTGATGAGAATTCAAAGAGTAATGACTCATTATTAAGTGCTTTCTTTCGAAATGATTCAAGACCGATGAGATTTATACTTTGAATGTGTTGATTCGTTTTAAAAGTGAGTTGTTCTCCTTCTAAGCTAAATTCAACTTTGCCAGTACCTGAACTATTGTAAAGACTTGTTAGTGTTTTTGCTGCGGCTTCGGTTAAGGGTAAAGAGCATGGTAGGTTAATATTATCTGGTAATTGCTTTGTTGTGACTTCACCGTTTTTTTGATAGCGGATCTCTTTAGAACCTTTTGTATATTCGACGAAATCATAAGGTATCAGTGCATTTGCTGACCTGATAATGTCGACTATCAAGCGCTTATTAATCTCATGATAAGCACGTTGTGTATTTTCTTTTCGATATTCAATATGATTTTTATAAGCAGGATCTAAATCAAACCGTGACATTGGAAAATGTATCGATTCATCGATTTTTTTGTCTTCTTTGAGCAATAAACAATACTCTATATTATTGTATTTCCCGCCTTTAAAGTTGAGTTGAAAAATGTGCAGACTTGATAACGCATGAAACTCTTTTTTTTGTTCTTTCATACACATGAAAAAATCAAAGTGAATTGAAAATTCATCGTTTTTTAGACCATGACCTTTTTCTAGTTCAATATCGATTTGCGTATATTCTCCAGGCGCACCACCAATGAGTGTCACTTGATTGTTATCTTTGTCGATAAATACGCTGATACAAGCATCAGCGTGACGCTTGTCTAGTGCATTTATCATTGCGAGAAATAGAGGGGATATTTTTGAAGGTATAATTAGCTTTGCCATAATGAAAATCCTATTTTATTTCTGAAAGTTCGATAGATAAATCTGCGTTTGTTGAACGACAAATCGCAAGTTAGTTGACCCAGTTTGCTGCTTGTGAGGGTTGAGTTTTGTTTCGAGTAACTTAGGTGTTAAAGTGATCGTTAACTTGCTTTGGCCTGTCGGTTGTCTGTGCACTGTGATTGATTCAGTTGATCTAGCAAAATGCTGCTTGAGCCTGCTTAATAAAATGCTGACTTTTGTCTTTCGATTTACCGTTAGCACAAAGCTTGGCGTTAGCCATTGCCAATGCTGCTGTCTAAATACCGCCGTGAAATGTCGTGCATTTTTAACATTACACGCTAACGTAATCGTCAAGACCGGTTGCGTCTCATTGCTTAACCGGATCTCAGGTAAATTGCGTAGTGCAGTGATTTGCGTTTTGTTTATCTCTGAATATTGATGTTTACCTGAGCATTGCCAAATTTGACTTAAGAGTGGCCAATTGACCTCTTTGGCTTTACGCATTTCGAGAAAAAGGTAGCGTAAAAAATCGAGTGGAAATTTTTCAACACGACCAAGCCATTGCTGATAATATTTGATCGTATCTTGTGTAAATGATGATAGATTTGTATTGATGTCGCAGTGCTGAATTGCGCTACTTTTTGCTGTTTTAAATAGATGCTGTCGTAATGTTGATTCAGTAAGTATTATTTGCTCATCGCGTTTCTGTTGAGTACCTTTTGCTTTGTAAACTTCACTGATCAAAGCAAGTTGACGTGAGAGATCATTTGAGTCATTTGCTAATCCGAGTAAATAACGAAGTTCGCTGTGTGTAAACTCACGAGCCTGTAAATCACCAAATCCAGAACGATAAAAAGGGTAAAGCCAATCTATGTCATGCAAATATGACCAGCGCGTTGTCGCGTAATTTTCATGCCCAATTTGGCGAATAATTTCATCTAACAGAATTGCATCATTGCGCAGAGAAAAAGGTTGTTCTTCTAACCAATAGTCGAACCGAGTTGCAAGGACTTCTTCATTGAGTAAGCGTTGCATATGAGCACTATCGCTGGTGTGTCGAGCGGGCTGTTCATATGCAAGATGAAGAGCTTGCAACGTAAACAGATGAATACCGCCATGCCTAAGATGATGAAATCTCGCGCTGGAGCCGCAAATAGCCTTTATAGACTTTGTTACCGGTAGTAAATAATGCAGCTGACGTGAGTAGTTTGGCTCATCAGTGAAACCGATCAGCGGTTCATAGGGTTCACAAAGCGCTTTGTTTTTAATGATAATTCTGACGAGAACAGCAAATTCTTCGGGGATGACTGTATATACAACACGCGAATGCCCACTTTTAGTTTTGCCGAGGTATAGCCGAAATAGATTTGGATTCGATGGAACAACAAATACATCTTTTAAACGTAGATGCAGCAGCTCGCCGCGGCGTAGCATCGCAAAATAACTAACAATGACGGTTACAGCGCAAAAGAGACGTTGTAACAAATGTCCCTTTTCTTGTGTGAGTAGTACTGAGACGATTTCATGCAGTTGTTCAATCGAGATACGAAAAGGATCAACACTAGGAGCACACAATGGTGATTCAAATTCGCTAAGATCTAAATGTTCAGTGATTGATTGTTGACGCATGAAGCGAAAAAAATAGAGCATGACGAGTTGCTCTGTTTCAGTCTCCAAGCTGTTATAAATGGTATGGGCCCAGAGTTGAAGCTGCTCCTGATCGATAGCTTGGTCATAGCTAAGTCTTTCAGCAAATTTCGATTGAATATTGCAGTACTTCTCGATTGTGCTGTCTGCTAGATTAGATTTTCTCACTCCTCCATACACAGTGAGTTCAAGCGTGTATCGATAGAGCATCGTTGGCAAGATATTATCTAACTGCCAACGTATTTCTTCGTCATATAATGAATGAATGTTATCGAGATTTTTAAATGAATTCAGATGGGGCCATTCTTCATTTTCTACAGATTTTGTATTTTCTGTGATTGCTTTTTTGTCATAATCGATGTCATAGATTTTGCTCAGCAGTTGTTTCTTTGTCTTATCGTCAACATAGATGATTGGATTTGCGACGTGTCGCTCGGGGTAACTAATATCTTTGAGTAGCGACGGAACAATATGATCGCGATAGTGCCACACTGCTTGAAAAAGATGTTGATTAAGGCGACTTGAATTACTTGATATTTCAAATGAAGTTAATAAATTTGTTAGTGATTTAAGTAGCCGCTTTTCAGTTTGTTGTCTATGTGAATATGATTGATATTCAGAGAGTAATTTATAAACAACTAATGGTAGGTGATAACGACTTGATTGTTGTTGCTCGTTATTCGGCTGTTTCGAAACATGTTTAACATTTAAATAGATCTGGTTTTCAACCTGCTCGATGCTGTCTTTATCATTAATAATGTTAGCAAGGTGAACAATCGATAACGGCGCAACTTCAAGCGAAATAGCTAATGCAACGAATTCAGCAGTTATTTCAAATCGTTGTTTAAAGAACTGAGCTTTGTATTTTTCATATTCAGTGTGTAGTTTATATGCATCATTTGCATTAGCTGTGATGCGTTGATACCACACTAAATCAGGATCTGGCCACGGGAGCTCTTCTACTTCCGGGATCTGCCATTGTAATATTTCTTTAAGATAAGTAACGATTGCTTTTAAAGCATTTTTGTATTGTCTTTGCTTTCCAGTCGGAACAATGCGAATAACTTTGTTTATCGTTTGTAAATCTTGAATCGTGAACTCACGTTTCTGTGTTGCTGATATATTGGCAACTTTTTCATCAGAAATGATAAGTGCAGTTGCATTGACTTTTGTTTCCGGCCAGTTTTTGATCACCCATTTGATTGATTCTATATCTGCATCAGATGAGCCATGACGTTGATGAAATTCGTATATTTCGTTAGCTTTTAATTGGTTGAATATATTAGACATATTTCAACTCCTTCAGACCATATCGTGTCGGCAAGCTGTTTAAAAATAAGGCTTGTTGTTCTCTGCTCGGCGGAAATACATGATCACTGCCGAGCCGTTCACCATATTCTGAGTGACCCATTAAACGGTCGATTTGATGCGTCGTGAGCTTCGGAATGATGCTTGTAGCTGCACTTTGTGAAAACTGATGACGTAACACATACGGGACGACACCTGGCGCTCGTTGATGTAAAAACTGTCGAAGTGATTTTGCTGTTATCGCTACGGCTTGACCGCTTTCATCGTATAGATGCCAGCTCCAGGGGAGTACGCTTGATAGTTTGAGTTGAGAAATGAGCTTTTGCTGAAGCGTCAAATAATAAAGAATTTGTTGTCTGAGATAATCACAAATTGTAATTTCACGTATGACCCCTTTATCTTTAATAGTTGCTCGACAATAATCATAATGTGATTGTTTATTGATAGATATCGCATGTGTCGGACGTGTACCTGTCAGCAATATAAACAGCAGTGCGACATGATTAGCGCACAGATTGTGATAATCGATTAATGCAGTAGCACTTAATTTTTTAGCAGACGTCGATGAAATTATCTCGTCGTTAAGATTGCGAAATATTGCAACAATTTCGCTTTCTGGCAAGATTCTCTGACTACCGTAATTTATTGACTCATCGATATGTTTTTCTAGTTCTTCACCGATCAACTTATTATGAAAACTCACACCGACCCTTGAGTTTGTAATATCTGCTGGAATATTTCTTCTTGCGTTATCGTTAAGCAGAGAAATATCGGGGAGTTTAGTCTTGCTTACTTTAGCGCTCGATGAGAATCTCAAAGTCAGTAGTTTGCTCAATCCTAAGTCATTTGCGAAAGTAAATAATCGGCTGAGATAACGATCTTGCGCGTGAAATATTTCTGCTCGAACTTGTTCACTATTTTTTTGCAAGTAAGCCGCAGCATGTCGATGATGTAGCTTATTTTCTGGCAGTAATAGTGACTTTGTTAAACTCGACAGTTCGTTATCAACACGAATACAGTGAGTAATGTACTGAAGAAACTGCTGTTTTTTTACTGACGGAAAGTGTTCAATCTCTGCGGGTTTACGCCATTTTTGGTGAATTAGATTGAACAACTGCTGTTTTTCAACTTCAGTTAACCACTCTTTGTCATAGTTTTGACTGCTAACGAATGGTTTAAAAATATGAATTAAACTGTTCGGGATCGGCTGCCATTCGAATATCGTATGTCTATCTTTAGTGATGATTTCACGTGCATAATATGTCCAGGACTTTCCATCATCAAATTTCTGATTTTTGAATCGATGTGCTTTGCATTCATCACTGCTTCTGACTCTATAGCAATCTGGGATGCTATCTGCTGTAGCTATTTCTTCATCATCAAGCTTTAAAAAATCATCTAGCTTTTGTGTAAGCCAAAGATATAAAAAGACAACTAATAATTCGGCTGATTTTGTAGATTGACTCAGTTTGTTCGCTTGGTGAAATACTTTAATGAGAGCTGTGTTAGTGCTGAGTCGGTCTAGCATGACACCACCCGCATTTAGCTTTCTATTCTGCTTAGCGTTCGCTTGTAATCTTCCCATCAGGTTTCTCAACTTCTCTAACTTAAACAATAAATGTCTGATTGACTCTGTGCTTTCGATCGTCTGCGTGAAGAAACATTACGCTCAAATAAAAAGAACACATCACAGTTCAATGACCAAAATGAGCACGCTATTTTTTATAGCGATAAAACAATGGTTTACAGCTGAAATTTTTATCGTTTTTTTGTTGAATGGGGGTTGTATGATGAAAAGTCAGTGATTTTGATAGGTAATCACCCGAAATGACAGAAAGGAGATTCGAGCGATAGGGCGGTGAGTAGTCACTAAGTGCTCGCCGGTTATAAATCTGTACTTTTTTTGGAAGGCTTATGGCCGGAAAGCTCTGTTTCTTGTATGCCTTTTCAAGCTAATGAGCATTAAAGCCTAAAAACAACAAATCATTAAAACCTATAAACTAATCGACATCAAAACCTATAAATGATATAACACTAAAACCTAGAGGTGAATGTAATAACTGGTAAGTATCATAAGTAATGGTTAGAGCGAGCATGAATGACATATCACAAAAACTAGCAGATTCGCTTGAGCAATTACAGCAGCTTCAAGAGTCAGGGGCTGTTGCTATCCAGTCAAAACGACTCGGTCGAGTGCATCGAGAACGGCTCTTAAAGCATGGGTTTATTCGTGAAGTTATTCGGGGTTGGTACATACCGGCGATGCCTGATGAAAAGCCTGGCGACAGTACATCTTGGTATACTTCTTTCTGGGATTTTTGCGGTGCATATTTATCGGAACGTTTCGATAAATCCTGGTGTCTCTCACCTGAGCAATCACTTAGTCTGCATATCGGTGATAGAACCGTACCTCAGCAATTGCTCGTGCGCTCGCCCAAAGGCAATAATAAGCCCACCGCCTTCCTACACAATACCTCGATTTTTGATGTCAGGTTGAAGATGCCCGCCGCAGAACACATTGAAAATCTGGAAGGGCTCAATGTATACAGCTTAGCGGCAGCACTTGTTTATTCTTCGGTGAATCAGTTTCAAAATGCCCCCATCCAAATGCGTACTGCCTTATCGATGGTGACAGATGCATCCGACGTATTGTCCGTTTTACTCGCCGGTAATCACAGTGTGATTGCCGGCCGATTAGTGGGGGCTTTTAGAAATATTGGCCGAGATTTGATTGCTGACAATATATTAAAGGGCATGCAAGCGGTCGATTTGAAAGTGCAAGAAGAAGACCCTTTCGCCGAGAAAGTACAGATTAGCTTTGGCCGTCGTGATGTCTCGCCCTATGTTAATCGCATGCGGTTAATGTGGGCGCAAATGCGTGAAAGTGTTATCGCGAATTTCCCTGAACAAATACAACAAAGCGTCGATATCGAAACCTACATGGCCGAAGTGGAAGACAAATACGTCACAGATGCCTACCACTCACTGTCCATTGAAGGCTATCGGGTAACTCGCGAATTGATTGAACTGGTTCGCTCTGGTAACTGGCAAGCTGAAGGTTCAGATGAGAGTAAAAAGCATTTAGATGCTATGGCAGCCAAAGGCTACTGGGATGCGTTTCAGGAAGTTAAAAAAGCGGTTCTATCGGTGTTAGAAGGTAATAATCCTGGCGATGTTTTGGAACAGACGCACAGCGATTGGTATCTCGCCTTATTTGGCCCAAGTGTGGCCGCCGGTATTATTAAACAATCGGACTTGGCCGGTTACAGAACAGGGCCTGTCTATATTCGCCAGTCTATGCATACCCCACCTAATAGGGACGCGGTTCGCGACATGATGCCGACACTCTTCGACTTGCTCGCAGAAGAAGAAAATGCAGCAGCCAGAGTGGTGCTGGGTCACTTCATTTTCGTCTACATCCACCCATACTTTGATGGTAACGGCAGAATGGGAAGATTCATCATGAATTTAATGATGGCCTCAGGCGGTTACCCTTGGACAGTCGTACCCGTCGAACGACGAGATGAATATATGCAAGCATTGGAAGCAGCCAGTGTCAAACAGGATATTGTCCCTTTTACACAGTTCTTGGCATCGCTACTTTAACAAAGGGCTGACGGCATATTACTAAAACTCTACCTCATTCTGGTTTGGCTTGTTGAGACGGTAGTTCCGCTTGGTCCAACTATGAAGTCAGGGCCTTTCTTGCCAGCAGTGAGGGCCTCCGCAGCCTTATCTGCTGACCGTGCTATTTTAGCAGCGCCAGCAGCATTTCCAACAAAAGGTACCATTGCAGCCATTGATAAAGCAGCACCCTCATAATCACCTCGGGCAGCGGATACTCCTGCGTTAGCTAAATCTGCAACCTCGCCAACTACTGGAATCATTCCAACTACATCAAGTCCGGTTTGAATGCTATCCCAGATTCCCCATCCTAAATGGCTAGGGTACTCCCTGCTGCTTCGCAGGGAGTACCCTAGCCATTTAGGATGGCGTTCGTGGTGTAAATCACCTTGCGGATTTCCGGCGGATAATCGAAGAACACGCTTAAATGCTCCCAATTGTTACGCCAAGATAAGCTTATAGTCGGATGTTCATCATCCCACTTCTCTGCAAACTCAGTCAGGGCTATTTCCGCCTCAGCTAAGGTTGCTGCACCGTAAATCCGTTTCAGATCGGCTACGATGGCTTTGCGTTGTTTCCAGCTTACATGTCGCAGGGGGTGGCGAATTTGATGGACGATACACAATTGCACTTGAGTCTTAGGGAATACGGCTTCGATAGCTTCCAGGAAGCCCTTGAGGCCATTGACACAGGCAATGAAGATATATTGTACACCACGGTTTCTTAATTCGTTCATCACCGACAACCAGAACTTCGCACCCTCGGTCTGCGCCATCCAAAGGCCAAGTAACTCCTTCTCGCCTTCTGTGTTGATACCTAAGGCCAAGTACACAGATTTATCGGATAGCGCGGAAAACCTCGCCGTTCAGGGCGAGGATGAATAGCGCAACGGCGAAGCCGTTCTGAGGGCTACGCCGGAGTTTGTTGCTGCTCAATATACTGCCGGATGATCTCAATTGGCGCACCACCACAGCTCCCCGCAAAATAACTGGGCGACCAGAGCGCACCTCCCCAGAGTTTCTTTTTGATCGAAGGGTAATTCTTTTTTCGGATCATTCGGCTGGATACACCTTTGAGACTGTTAACCAGATTCGACACGGCCACCTTCGGCGGGTAATTCACCAACAAATGCACATGGTCGTCTTCACCGTCGAACTCAACCAGCTCTGATTCAAAATCAAGACAGACCTTTTCAAAAAAGATTTTTAGATCATCCAGCACTTCTTTGGTAAAGACATTTCGTCGGTATTTTGTTACAAAGACCAAATGAACGTGCATTTTAAAAACGCAATGCCTGCCATGCCTTAAATCGCTTTCAATTTCCATAGACCAATCTATAATTGAGTTGTATTGACACAGTATGAGCAAGCCATGCAACGACTGCAAGCCTACAAATTCGAACTGATTGTCACTGGAGAGCAGCAGCGCCAGATGCGCCGCTTCTCCGGTGCTTGTCGGTTTGTCTATAACAAGGCGCTGGCGTTGCAAAAAGAACGACATGAGCAGGGTGAAAAGAAACTATCGGCCTTTGAACTGAATAATCTGTTACCACAATGGAAAGCAGAGCCAGAAACAAAATGGCTGTCTGATTCACCTTCTCAAACGCTGCAACAGTCGCTGAAAGATTTAGATCGGGCGTACAAAAATTTCTTTGCCAAACGAGCAGACTTCCCGCGCTTCAAAAAGAAGGGTCAGTCAGATAGCTTTCGCTATCCACAAGGGGTGAAACTGGAGCAAGGCAATAATCGACTCTTCCTGCCCAAGCTCGGCTGGCTGCGTTACCGCAACAGCCGGACGGTGGAAGGTGAGATTAAAAACGTCACGGTCAGTCAGGTTTGTGGTAAGTGGTATGTATCGATCCAGACCGAGCGGGAAGTTGAAATTGCCGTGCATCAGGGCGATGCCATCGGCATTGACATGGGCATTGCCCGCTTTGCCACCCTGTCCGATGGCCGTTTCTACGCCCCGCTCAACAGTTTCAAACGGCACGAAACCGCTTTGCGCAAGGCGCAGCAGGCCATGAGCCGCAAGGTAAAATTCAGCAATAACTGGAAAAAGGCCAAAGCCAAAGTTCAGCGCATTCATTCCAATATCGGCAACAGCCGCCGTGACTACCTGCATAAAATCTCAAACGACATTAGCAAAAACCACGCGATAGTCTGTATTGAAGATTTGCAGGTCAAAAACATGTCAAAATCAGCGGCAGGAACCGCCGAGCAACAGGGTAGGAATGTTAGGGCGAAGTCAGGCCTGAATAAAGCCATTCTTGATCAAGGCTGGTTTGAGTTCCGTTGCCAGCTCGATTACAAGCTGGCATGGAATGGTGGCCACCTGATCGCCGTTCCACCGAAAAACACCAGCCGGACGTGTCCGTGCTGTGGTCACATATCGAAGGATAACCGCGCCACGCAAGCTCGGTTTGCCTGTGTGGAATGTGGCTTTGAAGAAAACGCCGATGTCGTCGGCGCGATCAATGTATTAAGGGCGGGACACGCCCGATTAGCCTGTGAAGTGAGTGGTGCAACAATGCCGCCAGCAGCAGGAACCCACCGAAGCGAGTCCGGCGTTCGCGCCTAACCGCAGTAGGAATCCTCGTCGTTTACGGCGAGGAGGATGTCAATCTGTACAGCGCCAGAATCGCGGCTACGAACAACCAGGCAATCGAGATACACCACAGGGTACATTGAATCGAGGGGCCGCTGTTGCCATTGCTTCACTTCGTCCAGCACTTCATTGGTGACTTGCGAGATAAATGTTGCAGAGACTTCGACACCGTAAGATTCCTCGAAATGAGCCTGAATATCGCGAGTCGTCATGCCTCGAGCATAGAGAAAAATGATGCGGTCATCGAAACCACCTAATTGCTTTTCACCTTTCTTTATCAGCTGCGGGATAAAGCTGCCGTTGCGGTCACGAGGAATATCCAGGTCGATTTCACAGTGAACGCTGCGTACTGTTTTCGTGGACTTTCCATTACGTGAGTTGCCGGAGTTCTTACCTTCTGATGCATGTTTAGCATAGCCAAGATGCTGCTCCATTTCGGCATTTAAGGCACGCTCAGCAACCTTTTTGGTGAGTTGTTTGAGTAATCCAGCTTCACCGAGAATATCATCTGGAGAATTACAGCCAACGAGTAGCTGATCGATAAGTTTGTCTGTTATTCGCACATGGTTAGATAGGGACCCTGCGAAATGTGATAAACACGCTAAAGCTTCTTGATTATCACTTCTGTCTTATTTTCCATCACACCGAAAAAACAATGAACGACACCACTTTAATTGCTAACCTTTCTTCTTCCTGCTAGCGAAGTAACTCACTGCAACAATGAATAACGTGGCTAGCGTAAATACTGCTAACGAACACAATATGAATATTTCAGGTGACATAATGTCGCTCCCCATGTTAATCCCACTATCCATTATAACAAAAGCAGCCTACTTTCGAAGTCGCATAACATCTTTGACTGGCAACAAGCAAGGCCCATCCGCTGGGACGACGCTATAGTAATGCTCTTTTATCTTGTTACTCCTACACATCTATATGCTTAGGCGTAAATTCGAGTTTATCAGATCAAGCGTAAAACCCCACACTTCTAGGGCGGGGATGAAAGCGCCGCTAACTTTGCTGCTCGTGAACTACTCGCTGCTTTAGCTGCGAGTAGTTCACATGGCACATTTCCGATCAAAGTTTATTGTCCTCCGACAACTTCACCAGATATCGAAGAAATGGACGATGCCCATAAGGGACTGGAAAGCGGCCATGAGCCAGTTTATGATTATATACAGTGACCGTGTATCACTAAGACAAACAGCCACTTACACAAAAGATCTTACAGTCTCATAATAGAAGCCTCAGGAATCTGTGCTGACGGATAACCTTATACCCTTAGAGTGATTTTAGAGCGCTCGCCTGGTTAATCTATCTGAATCATTGGTTTATGATTTTTTGCAGTAGAGTTTTATTTACGAGTGAGCTAATGTTGCTTCGAGTTAGAAGTTTCTTAGGAATTTAAATGAAGATAGTGGTTGTAGGGACAGGTTATGTTGGTTTGTCGAATGCCGTTTTGTTGGCGCAGCACAATCAGGTTTGGTCGTTAGACATATCTTCGCATCGGGTGGCAATGGTGAATGCCGGGCGTTCACCTATCGCCGATGACCTTATTGAAGAATATCTGCAAAACAAAAAATTACAGTTAAAGGCTACCACTGACAAAGACGTCTATCGGGGGGCTGATTATGTCATTATCGCTACGCCAACAGACTATAACCCCAAGACCAACTACTTCGATACGACGACGGTCGATGAAGTCACACAAAACGTTATTGCCGTAAATCCTTCAGCTTGTATCGTCATAAAGTCTACTGTACCTGTAGGGTTTACCAGAGTGCTAAGGAAAAAATATAACTCAGCTAATATCATATTCTCTCCCGAATTCTTAAGAGAGGGTAAGGCCTTGTACGATAACCTTTATCCATCAAGAATTGTCGTCGGTGAACGTTCAGAGCGCGCCGAACGTTTTGCTCAGTTACTTACTCAAGCTGCACTTAAACCTGATATTCCGCTTCTTTTTACGGGAAGTACCGAGGCGGAGGCGATTAAGTTATTTGCTAATACTTATTTGGCTATGCGAGTCGCTTATTTTAATGAGCTTGATACCTATGCCGAAACTCATGGTTTAGATCCTCGACAAATCATTGATGGTGTATGCCATGATCCAAGAATAGGGGATCATTATAACAACCCTTCATTTGGTTATGGTGGATACTGTTTGCCTAAAGACACTAAGCAACTTTTAGCTAACTATGATCAGGTTCCCAACAATTTGATTGCAGCTATCGTTGATGCAAATCGAACTCGTAAAGATTTTATCGCAGATGCCATTATTGCCAAAAAGCCTCGAGTAGTTGGCGTATATCGGTTGATTATGAAAGTGGGCTCAGATAATTTTCGAGCCTCAGCAGTGCAAGGCGTGATGAAACGAATTAAGGCCAAAGGGATCGAAGTGGTCGTTTATGAGCCTGTGCTTGAGGAAGAAGAGTTTTTTCGCTCTCGAGTGATACATGATTTAGCAGAGTTTAAAGCGACGTCTGATGTTATTATTTCCAATCGAATGGTTGACGAGTTACAGGATGTTAGCGAAAAAGTATATACCCGAGATCTTTTTGGTCAAGATTAAGCGCGTTGTGCACAGTGGCAAAGAAGTGTGAGAAGAATAATATGAAGTACTTGGTTACTGGTGCGGCGGGTTTTATCGGTGCACGTGTCTGCGAGCGTTTGTGCGAAGCAGGTTTTGAGGTCGAAGGTATAGATAATCTAAATGATTATTATGATGTTAGCTTGAAGCTGGCTAGGTTAGATAAATTGACTGACTTAACTAACTTTAAGTTTAATCGAGTTGATCTTGCTGATAGGGAAGCCATGGCTGAGCTTTTTGCTAACGGTGGTTTCACTAGGGTTATTCACTTAGGCGCGCAAGCTGGTGTTCGTTACTCAATCGAAAATCCATATGCCTATGCCGATAGTAACCTGGTTGGTACGCTTGCTGTGTTAGAGGGGTGTCGACAACATGATATAGAACATCTGGTTTTTTCCTCTTCCAGTTCGGTGTATGGTCTAAACAAGAAGATGCCCTTTGCAACGTCGGATTCTGTCGATCATCCTGTTTCTTTTTATGCTGCAACGAAAAAAGCTAACGAGATGATGGCCCATAGTTACGCCCATCTTTATGACCTGCCTACAACAGGGCTGAGATTTTTTACTGTGTATGGTCCTTGGGGACGTCCCGATATGGCGCCAATGTTATTTGCCGATGCCATTACCTCTGGCAAGCCTATTAAGGTGTTTAACCAAGGGGACATGAGTCGCGACTTTACTTTCATTGATGATATTGTCGAAGGCATTCTTCGGGTCGCCGATAAAGTGCCACAGAAGCAGATTGATTGGACCGTAGAAAAGGGCTCCGCTGCTACCAGTAGTGCCCCATATCGAATTTATAACATAGGCAATGGTTGTCCAGTTCGCTTATTGGATTTCATTAGCGAGTTGGAGGATGCCCTTGGGCTAAAAGCTGAGAAGGTTATGTTGCCTATACAGGATGGCGATGTTCAAGCCACCTGGGCCGATACTCAAGACCTCTTTAATGCTGTTGGTTATAAACCACAAGTTGGTATCAGTGAAGGGGTCAAAGCCTTTGCTGAATGGTTTAAGGGTTATTACAAAAAGTAAAGGCAAAACGGTTAATGGGGCTTAAGGGCTAGATACTTTGTTTTAGGAGAGTTGTATGTGTGAGTCGCATTCTAAAAGACTAAGAACAAGTAGCAAGCCTCGCAGCGTTATGGAGTAATGCGGTTGAAATGAGTAGACTAGTCCCTCTATTGTCATTCTTCTTTAACCTGGCCCCATGCTAACGGATTCGCCGATGAAATTCCTTGTTGATGTTCATGCCCATACCATTGCCTCAACCCATGCCTATAGTACGGTCCATGATTATCTGGCTGTGGCAAAAGAGAAGGGCATTAAGCTGTTTGCTATCACTGATCATGGCCCAGATATGGCTGATGCACCTCACTTTTGGCATTTCGTCAACATGCGTGTATTGCCTCGGATTGTCGATGGTATCGGTGTGCTGAGAGGCATTGAAGCCAATATTAAAAACGACAAGGGTGATATTGATTTCTTTGGTGACTACCTTGATGAACTAGATATCGTGCTAGCCGGGTTTCATGAGCCCGTTTTTCCACCATCCACTCAAGCTGCCCACACTCAAGCATTAGTCAATTGCATTGAAAGTGGTAATGTAGACATCATCAGTCATCCGGGTAATCCTGCTTATCCTATCGATATCCAACGTGTTGCCAAAGCGGCAGCAACCCACAATGTTGCCCTTGAGATCAACAACTCCTCATTTTTGACGTCACGAAAAGGTAGCTTGAAAAACTGCACCGCGATTGCCCAGGCAGTAAAAGAGGCTGGAGGCTATTTGGTTCTGGGCTCAGACTCCCACGTTGCTTTCAGTTTGGGTGATTTCGAGAAAGCTATCGAGTTGATTCAAGCCGTTGATTTTCCGATTGAGCGGATCTTGAATAGTAGTCCCAAAGCGCTGCTAGACTTCTTAACGGCAAGAGGTCATAAAGGGCTGGATGAGTACGCGGGAATTGTTTAAGGGGGGATGCTTCAATTAATGAGAGTAGTCTCGTCATGAGTAAAAGCACAACTGCGCTATCACTTATGGTTAAGTGAGGCTGCCGACTGAAACTCCACGTTCCACGACCCAAGCCCCAAGACTCACGACCCCAGCCGCCACTCCTCGACATTTAGGCAGCAAACTCCTCGACTACCATTCCATCTTCCCTTCGATTACTTGTTATTTCTTTTTGGTATAAATAAATT
>NZ_JAKEVJ010000009.1:0-63528 GCF_022398425.1 Shewanella sp. Isolate7
CTTTGGGGGATACGCCTTGCTTCTCCTGTCGAAGCTGGTTTACCCATTTACGCATGGCTGAATTACTGACGCCCATCGCGCTTGCAGCCTCAGTTATGCTGTATCCCTGTTTCGTTACCAGCTGCGCAGCTTCTAATTTGAACTCTGCACTGAATGTCGGTCTTGTGTTCTTCATTTCTACCACCTTTTCTCTGGAAGTGAGTCTATCACTTCGTCTATTCAGGTGGCCAAATTCACTATGCCACTACAGTTTTTGTTTGCGCTTAATCAGATCACATTCCAAGGTGCAAGTTCACTCTAATCTCATGATTTATCTCAAAGTTATCAGGGGATTCCTCAGCGTGGAGCGTATATGGATATATTCACAGCGTGCCAAAAGAGTGCTTGCACATACGTCGTTCTTTCACATCCATGTGATCACGACATTGGTACTTCCATATACAGCACCCGCCGGGCAAGCGATAGGTCACAATGAAAGTTTGACCTTCAAAAACCAACCAAATACCCACTCAACCAGATGCTAAACATCGAAAACAAGAAGCTACTCATGCCCCCATGGCGCAGGCGGCAAGGCCACCGGCTTGGTCAGATCAAACGTCACCTTAAAGTCGCGATTCTCGCGGGTAAGACGATAGATAAACTGGCTCTCTGTGATCCCCATGTGCCACACATTGGTGACCGACTGGCTCAGGCCATTCTGTTTAAAGTTGTCGATCGAGTAGGCATCGACGGGGAAAGATTGCAGCTCGGCGCTGCCGCCATCTTGTGTGTCACCACCATACATGGTGACCTTGTCTTCGCTGCCATCTTGGTGTCTGTGATCGTGCTTGAGGCGCAGTCCGGTGTCCGTCTTAGTGATCACCCAGGTGCGGGAGTGATCCTCGCCCACATGAAACGGCACCTTGAGCTCGCCGTCGCTACACTCGCGCACATGCATCACCAGCTTCTTACCACTGAAAACCGAGTCGGCGCTGTTGCCCGCCGTCACCTCGCCTTCGAACGCCTGGCCACAGTGAGCGGCAATGGCATCAAAAAACTGAGTCTGTTCGACCGTGGTCGCCATTGCGGGGGCGGCTAACAATAGAGAAAAACTAGCGCCAAGAGATAGTGATTGAGATAGGGATTTTGCCATCTTGTTTTTATGCTCCTTTTTCATGAGCCTTTGGATTGAGCATCCACACTAGCACGAACAGATAAATTGAAGCTGAATAAAAAAAGCCCCCGAAGCCGAAGCGACGGGGGAAAGGTTTACAGGATAACTATGTTTACAAATACTTATGATTCAGCTTAAAACACAGGATCAAGCTTTCTCCACCCGCACCGGGATACCGTGGCGACAGTTGGCCCCGGTCCAGTAGTCGTTGAGCATACTGGCTGCGCCGTTACGGGTCGGGTCCGCCGGGATCATCTGGTTGATCGCCACCCCGCTGGCGCGGCTGGCAATACCGGGTAACCGCTTGCCATTGATGATGCGATCGTCACCGCCGAAGCCCTCGCTATGACCAAAGCCATGGGAGACACACACGGCGCCTTTGGCGACCCCGATATCTGTCTGCAAAGTGCCGACACAGGGCTTACCATTGGCGGTCATTAGGCGCACCTGGTCACCATCACTCAGCCCCTGGGTCTTGGCCGTATCGCTATGCATGTAGACGAAGTTGGTCGGGCTGATCTCGCCGATGCGTTTAAAGGCCACCGCGTAGTTAGAGCGTACCGTCGCCTTATAGCTGGAGAACAGCAGCGGATACTCGCTTTGGGGCCAATGGCTCTCCCAGGTATCGCCGTTCCAGAACTTATGTTCTTGCAGGGTCGGCGTGCCCGGATAAAACTCACCCGAGTAGGCATGACGCAGCTGCGCCACCTCCTGATGATAGATCTGCAGACACTTGGCCCCCGCGCCCTTGATGAAGTCGCCCTCGTAGCGATCGTCATCTTGGTAGTAGCCGCCGCGTGACAGCAAGGCCTCGACCCCGGCGGCCTCCTCGGCGGTGAGCCTAGGCTTAAGCGGTTTCATGGCGTAATCCAATCCGGCCCAGAGACGATCTTCCTCGGTCACCCTAGGCAGCTGCTCACACTGGGCGGCGACGTTGGCCAGGTATCTGGCGTGCCAGTCCTCGAAGGTCAGCAGATCCACCTTGCGGCCATCGCTGGTTGCCAAGGCCTCCTTACCAAAGCCTGGCAGCTTGAGCCTGAGGGCGATATCGATCAGCAACTGCTCCATGCAGATATGCTCTCCCGCCTCATTCTTCTCGGTTCTCGGGGTCACCACGGGCGATGCCGCCACCACGCCCAGCTTATGAGATCCCCACATGCGATCCGCCGCATACTCCTCGAGCATGGAGCGATCCGGGATCAGGTAGTCGGCATAGCGATTGGTCTCGTTCATGTGGCAGTCGATCCCCACCACCAGCGGCAGACGCTTAGGGTCGGCGATGCTGGCCACCACCTCCTGGCTGATCGATGCCGCGCTGTAGAGGAAGTTGTTGCGCCAGTTGAACAGCGCCTTGGCACTGTAGGGATCGCCGTTGGCATGGCTGGTCCACTGCTCGGCCGCATTCATGGCGGGCAGTACCTCATGCCAAGGGGTGCTGGCGGGATAAGGATGCTTACCCTGCTCCACCTTGAGACGATATTCGGTCGAGGCCTCGTAGGCACCGTCGCGGCAGGCGTTAACGATGCCGTCGAGCGATACGCCGCCCTCGATGTTGGCCAGATCATACAGGCCCTCCAAGCCACCGATAGGCCCGTTGCCATAGATGGCGCCGCCCTTGGCATCGTGGGAACCCGCCAAAGTATTGAGCAGCGCCCAGATCCAGCCCATCACGAAACCATCTGACGAGTTGGTGCCGCCGTTGCCTGCCACACAGGCCTTACGGCCATAGTGAGCCAAGTCCTTGGCCACCTGACGCATATCTTTGATGCTGATACCGCTGCGCTTGGCATACTCTTCCATGCTGGTGCGCTGAGCCTCGACGCGTAACAGATAGAGGGATGACATCAGGGTCACCTTGCGACCACGGCTATCGGTAAGGCGCTTGTTCACAAACAGCTCGGCCTTGTCACCGGACTCGGCGGAAACCAGCGTCTGGCTGCCCGCCTTGATGATTAGCGCCTCATCGCCGCCCAGGCCGAAGTCTTGCGCCTTGGCAAACTTACGATAGTCGGGATGCTTAGGGTCCATCACCACCAGGTGGCCGGCGTTGGTGTAGTTCAGCTCACCTGCCGCCTCGGCCGCCTTCTGGCTCGGATTCTCAAGGTGTGGCTTGTTAAACCATTGCTCTTCGAGCATGGTGCGGATCACCCCGAAGGAGAAGGCCGCATCCTGGCCGGGTTTTACCGCCAGCCAGGTGGCGTTGGTGTCGGCCGCGACCGTGGTGCGCAGCAGTGGATCGACACACACATATTTAAAGCCGCGATCGACACGGCTGTTGGCCAGCCCCCGGCCGACACGGTTAAGGCTCACGCCTGACGAGCCAGGACTGGTGCCCATGAACAGGCCATATTCGACGTTTTCCCAATCGACATCGTTGAGCCACTCTTCGAAACCCGCCGCCATGCCCAGGCTGTAACCCGTTGCCTGAGCGGCGCCGCAGTAGGCATGCTTAGTCCCCAGGTTAACCGTGCCCCATGATTGCATCATGAAACGAGCATAGAAGCTTCCGCGCAGGGTATCTTCGGCGCAGAAGGTGGCAAACAGCTGATTCGCCTTGCTACCAAATTCGCTATGGCCCGGTTTCACCTCCTGATCCAGCCGACGAATGGCGCGCAGCCCATCCACATGGCCTTCGCCAAAGAGATCGCCCCCTTCAACTATCTCCTGCAGTGCCTGTTCATAGCTGATAGTGACCCATTGTCCACTGCCACGCTTGCCAGCACGCTTCAATACCTGAGTCACCCGGCGCTCATCGTCCACCGAATCGACACAGCTCGCCCCCTTGGCGCAAGTAGTGGCGCGATTCTTAAGGCCCGCCTCGCCCGCCAGGGCGATATAGCTCTGCTTCACCTCTGTGCTCAACGGCAGCGGCGAGCCTGAGTTGTTCTCGCAGTAGGGGTTACCACCTACCTTCAAGACCTTATCTGTCTTCTCATCCACACGTACCCTGAGGCCACAGATGTTGTAGCAGCTAAAGCAGCGGGAATAGGCGGTGCGTACCCCCTCTGTCTTTTGCCATTTACCCTCGCCATCGAAGCCCCCCTCGGCGGCGACGGGATGACCGAAACGTGTAATGTCCTGGGTCTTTTGCGGTTCAGACTCGGCATTGACTCGACTGCAGGCCGCACCCGTGATGGTCGCGGCAGACACCAGACCCGCCTGAGTTAAAAACTTACGTCTATCCATCTTTGACTCCTAGCGCTGCCAATCGAGGTAATTGAGATTCAAAATGGCTTGGTCATCGGTCGATGTTGGCAAACCAATATAGAAGATGTTGGGTGAGGTGCCGGCATCGGACAGCATGGCGTAGACCTTGTTGTCCCGCACCAACTTAGATACCTGACTATCGGGATCGTTAAGGTCGCCAAAGGTGCGGGCGCCACCGATACAGGTCTCGACACAGGCGGGTAGCAGACCCTGAGTTACGCGGTGAATGCAGAAATTACACTTCTCGGGCGGGTTATCCAGGCTCTCATCCTTACGGCGCGCCCCATAAGGGCAGGCATCGACACACAGCTGGCAATGAATGCACTCTTCGTGGTCTATTACCACTATGCCATCTTCCTTACGCTTATAAGTCGCCTCAACCGGACAGACCTGGGTACAAACAGGATTGTCGCACTGGTTACATTGGTTCGGCACCGCAAGCGTCGCGATGCGCTCACCCAAGGTCAGGCTGGCCTGGTTGACTCGGGTACGGCATCTGCCCACATCTGTTTGATTTTCAACGGAACATGAAACGGTACAGGAGAGACAACCGGTACAACGTCTGACGTCAAACACCATGGCATAACGTTTTCCAAGGGTTTTCGCTTGCAGCGTGCTGGCGGGCACCAATGAGAGCAGTGCTCCTCCTGCCGCCATTTTTAATATCGAGCGCCGATCTAACATAACGAGATCCTTAACTATGTTTTTCTAAAATAAAAACATGACTTCTGCATGACTTCTGGAAGGTTTCTTTATTATTTAAAATACACACGCAACAATAAAACTTGCAACAGGCAATAAAGCTATAAATTGAAATTAAAATAGAGATCACGAATCAAATAAAAATATAAATTCGATGAAATTATTTATGAGCAGCGGGTATAATAGTCACAGTAAAAAGACGAACTTCTCATATTAAAAATAAATTTAATTTTGATGAAATAAAATCGAAAGCTCACAATTCGAACACTTACCCTACCTAAACAGCAACTTACGGCTACACCAGTGATAGCAAGGCCTGACAAGCCCCCGCCTAGAAGTTGTTCGCCCGTACCAGTTATGATGAAAGATATATAAAGTCTGAAAATTTTAAATATCGCATTTTGCAAAATGCAGATATTAAAAAATGAGAAGTAATGCAAACTTTAAATAATAGCCATGTTAAAAGTGTGACTTTCAACACTGAACATGTGTAGATATATATAGATGATAATACCTCAATATATTTACTTAGTTCACAGCCATGAATAAGATTGACCAACTTAATTACAATCAACTAAAAGTGTTCATCGCCGTCTATGAGCACGGGCAGAGTCATCAGGCTGCCAATGAACTGGGTATTACTCCTTCAGGTGTAAGCCGCACCCTTAAGATCTTAAGAGACATCTTTAAAGACTCACTCTTTATTCGTCGTTGTTCCGGCTTCGTCGCAACCGAGAAGACCCACCAGCTGATCCCGCTGGCCAGAGAGTTGGTGGCTCACTATCAAAAACTCGAGATGCAGCACTCGGTGTTTACTCCTGCAGAATCAGGTGGCCAATATGTTATTCATGCCTATGATGAGTTCATCTATGCCGTACAGCAGGTGATCCGCAACGAGATCCTTACCGAAGCGCCCAACATGAAGTTCGATGTTAGGGTGCTGACTCATGACTGCAGCAGCGATCTCGCCAATGGCGATGTCGATTTTGTGGTGGTCTATGAAGGCTTTAACAGTAAGAACCTCAACGCCGAGATGTTTTCGGCGACCGACAATCTCTACATTTTGGCACGCACCGGCCATCCACTTCTCAAGCAAGCACTCACCCTCGCCAATATCACTCAATACCCTTGCTTAGAGATAGACAACTATGACGACCTGAGCTGTCCGCTACTGGTGAACCTCTGCCGCGAAGAAGATCTGTGCATGGAGGTCGAAGGCTACACAGACAGTGTCGCCACCGCCATGCGCCTGCTGAGTCAATCTGACGCGGTCACCTTGGTTTGCAACGAATTTACACGTGAATTCGTCGACATGTTGCCCAGTGTGCAATGGGTCAAGCTACCTGATGAGCTGGCCAAACGCTGCCGCATTCGTCGCCGTGAAAACCGCGAGATAGGCAATTACCTCCTGTATGGCAACGTGAATCAGTCAACGGCCTACAACTGGGTGAAGTCTAAACTCATCTGCGGCCTAGAAAGCGCCTGGCGCAGGGCGGCAGAACGCTGACAAAAGTTTTGATGGTGAGATCGACAGGCTACTTGAGGCACCCTTGCATACCCCTTTCGCAGCTGATCTTGCCATCTTTTTAAATCGATAACGATAACAAAACAGGTATGCAGCGAGTCCTGGACTCACAAACATTTGAGCAATGTCTGTAAAAAGCGTCTTAGACGCATCAAGATGGGGAACACTTATGAAAATGAACAGACGCACCTTCTTGCAAGGTGTCGGAGCCAGCTCCGTCGTCGGCTCGTTATCCGGTCTTATGCCCGGCATAGCAAGTGCAGGCGAGAAAGGCAACGCGCCCGATAAGCTATTGAAACGCCAAGGGGAAATTAAATACCACACCTGCCAACGTAACTGCGCCGACCGCTGTTTGTTGAAATTCACGGTGCAAAACGGTCGTATGACCTATGTTGAAGGTGCTTCAGAACTGAAGAAGATGGGCACCTCTCCTTGCGTGAAGGGTCATGCCTACGTGCAATACACCTATGCCGCCGACCGTATTCTGCACCCGATGGAACGCGCGGGCAAGAAGGGCGAAGGCAAATGGCGCCGTATCTCTTGGGACGAGGCCTATGACAAGATCGCCAGCCGCCTGCAGCAGATCATCAAAGATCATGGCGCTGACTCTATCCTACCCTACAGCTACTCGGGCCACGAAGGGGTTATCGGTAAATACGGCGGACCTAGCCGTTTCTTCAACGCCGTCGGTGCCCGCAAGCTCGACCGTAAGGTGTGTGTGTTCGCCGCCTATGAAGGCCTGAAATCGGTAACGGGTACCTATCAGGGCCCCGATCCTTACGACAACATCTACACCAACTGCTACATCTCTTGGGGCCAAAACGAGACGGCCACCAACGTACACGGCATCAAGTTCATCAACCAAGCCCGTGACCGAGGTGCCAAACTGTTGGTAGTTAACCCAGTGCGTACCCCTATCGCCTCGCAGGCCGATATCTGGTTGCAGCCTAAGCCGAGTACCGACACCCACCTGGCGACAGGTATCATGAAATACCTGGTAGAGCATGATCTAGCGGACCTCGAGTTCATCAAGGCCAACACCCTTGGCTATGACCAGCTGCTTGAGCGCCTGAACACCATGAGCTACGAAGAGATCGAGCGTGTCACCGGTGTGCCTAAAGCCAAGATGTTCGAATTCGCTCGCGTCTATGGCGAATCAGAGTTGTCTGTGCTGCGTCTGGGTTACGGCATGCAGCGTAACTACAACGGTGCCCGTATGTCTCGCGCCATCGCCATGATGCACGCGGTTGCCGGCCAATACGGCAAGATCGGCAATGGCTTCATCTATGACAACACCCAGGCCGATGACAGCCTCAACTACAGCAAGGGCCGTGCGGATCATATCCACCCGAACCCAGACACGGTTGGCCACGTCAACATGACGGAGATCGCCAAGGCGCTCCACCCAGAGAACCCAACGGCCTATGGCAAGCCGATCAAACCGATTAAGGCGGTGATCAACTATAACGGTAACTTCGTCTCGGTTGCGCCCGACTCAAACGCCTGTCGCCGCGGCGCGATGCGCGATGACCTGTTCTTGGTCGTGCATGACTTCCTGATGACAGATACCGCAGAGCTGGCCGACATTATCGTACCGGCGGCCACTCAGTTTGAGTTCCCTGACATGGGTACCGACTACAACTGCTACCACATGCAGACCTCGGAGAAAGTTATCGAGCCCCTGGGCGAGTCGAAAGACAACTGGATCTTCTTTAAGGAGCTGGGCGCCCGCATGGGACTGGACCGCTTCCCTGAGATGCGCGTGGACTATGAGCAGATCCTACGCGACTTCCTCGACACCGAGGAGCCGGCCTTTAGACACAACAACATCACCTATGAGCAGATCATTCGCGATAAGTTTGTCACCGTCTATGACCAACGCCCTTACTTCGGCGACGGCAAATATAAGACGCCAAGCGGTAAGATCGAATTCTACTCGGAGATGATGAAGGAAGCCGGCTACCACCCTGTCATCGACTTCGGCCTACCGGAAGACGAGATGGTACAGGAAGAGAAGACACTCCCGTTCCGTCTGCTGTCTCCTGCCATTCCGCAGCGTGCCAACAGCTCTTTCTACAACGTGAAGTACATTCGTAACTTCCCGGCCTACTTAGCCAAGATCAACGCCGAAGATGCCAAAGAACTTGGCATTCAGAACAACGATCGCGTCAGGCTCAGCAACCAGCGTGGTGAAGCCCACTTTATCGCCCAGGTTTCTACCCAGGTGGTCAGGGGAACTGTCATGGCACCGAAGAACAACTGGCGCCGCATGGACCCGCAGGGCAAAGACAGCTGTACCAACAACCTCACTACCGACACCTTGACCGATATGGGTGGCTGCTCAGCGTACCACTCTACTCGCGTCGCGATTGCCAAAGCCTAAGGAGTAACTGATGTCGTTAAATAAGAAAGTGGGCTTTGTGTTCAGACAAGAGAACTGTGTCGGTTGCGGTGCCTGTACCGTTGCCTGCCAGATCCACAATGAACTGCCCGAGAACCATAGATTCCGCAAAGTCGATCGTTATGAGGTGAAGCGCGACGATGGCGCCATCGATGTCTGGCTATCTCACGCCTGCATGCACTGTGAAAACCCGGCCTGCCTCATGGTCTGTCCGGCGAAAGCCTACCATGTGCGCGACGACGGTATCGTGGTGCTGGACCGTGAGAAGTGTACCGGTTGTGGCCTGTGTGCCAGCGCCTGTCCTTACGCCGCGGTAAGCATCCGCGAAGACGATGGCAAGGCCGACAAGTGCAACATGTGTGTCGAACTGCTGGATCGCGGCATGAAACCCGCCTGCGTCAGCGGCTGCCCGGTTCAGTGCCTGGATGTAGGTAATCTGCAAGAGGTACTCAAGCGTCCATCGGCAAGCAAGCAAGGCATAGGCTATGGCGACTGCATCACCAAACCTAACCTAGTGATCATTAAGGAACGCGCATAATGACAGCAGAATATGGCCCAACGGCAATGGCTTATCATGCCTTTAAATCGATGATGTTTGCGCCCTCGGATACTCAAGCGCTCGCGGGCTTAATCGCCTACCTGGAGCAGGAGTCACCCGAGAGCCCCTTACTCGTCGAGGCACGCAAGTTCAGTGACGACGCATCCGAATTGGAATTTGATTTTAATCGCATGTGTATTGGGCCATACAAGCTATTAGTCGCCCCCTACGAATCGGTTTACCTCAGTGGCAATCATCAGATCTTCACCGAAGAAACCGTTCGTGTGGCCGAGTTTTACCAACAGATAGGTCTGGTCATCGACGATAGCTTTAACGAGCCGGCCGACTTTATTGGTAACGAACTCGAGTTCCTCTACTGCCTGCATGCCATGGCTGCCGAGCAACAAGCGCTGGAAAACAGCGAGCATGTTAAGGCCCTCAACGAACTCGCGGCGGAGTTTCTCGACGCCCATCTCGGGCGTTGGATAACGCCCTTCTGCGAGGGGATCGTCAAACATGCGAAACAGGCTTTCTGGCCGCTGTTTGCTCAGGAGCTACTGCAGTTTATTAACCAACAAATTCAAGCGGTGCCCCGCCAAGAAGGCGCCGAATGATCGATGAATCTGCCTGACACCAGGCAGGTTCCAACGCGACAAGCGATGTCGCAAGGAGTTTTCAATGAGTAAAGCAATAAGATGGTTAAGCCTTATTGTGCTCGGTCTGTTTGCATCCAGTTATGCACTGGCCGAAGAAACCGCCACCCTGCAACCTCAGCAGTGGCAAACCATTCAGGAACATGCCATTCCAGGCGATATTCCTGAGATCCGCGGCATGCCGACTCAGCCTGAGCTGCTGATGCCGGCGTCCATTCCTGAGCAGGCCGACGAGTCGCTGCTGGGCTATCTGGGCGCGACCGACACCATCGCCTTCGCGCTATTTGCCAGCCTGTTTGGCGTCATTGCACTGTTTATTCTGTTTGTGGTGGTTAACGGCGTTTCCAAGCTGGATGACGGCTTCTCGGGCAAGCTCATCAAGCGCTGGTCAGGTCTGAGCGTCAGCGTACACTGGCTGGGCGCCATCCCCTGTATCCTGCTGCTCCTCACCGGTCTGGTACTGGGCGGCGGCCGTTTCTACTTCGAACCTGGCATGAATGCCGGTGCCTGGACCGCCCTGGCGGGCCTTTCCAGCAGCCTGCATGAACTCATGGCCTTCCCCTTCATCCTCGGCTATGTGCTGATGGTGCTGATGTGGGCACCCAAGCAGTTCCCCGCCAGCTACGACCTAAAATGGTTTGCCGTACTGGGCGGTTACATCAACTTTGGTAAGAAGCAGCATCCCGATGCAGGCTTTGCCAACGCGGGTGAGAAGCTGTGGTTCTGGGTCTTCGCCCTCTTCGGCGGTGTCATGGTGGTGTCAGGCCTGGCAATGATGTTCCCTGAAACCTATGGCGTCACCAAGAACACAGCCAACCTGATGCTGGTACTGCATATCGTCTCGACCGTGGTTATCAGCGCCTTCTCTGTGGTGCATATCTTCATGGCGACCGTGATGTCAGAAGGCGGCATGTCAAACATGACCTCTGGCTACTGTGACGAGAACTGGGCCAAGCAACATCACAACCTCTGGTTCGCCGACCTGAAGAAGACTGGCAAGGTTTAACCAATACCCGGCCCGTGGCAATTGTCATGGGCCGCTTTAATCCCTTTTTTACCGCGTGCAAACGCCCCTATCCTCCATCGAGTCGATGGCAGGAGGGAGACTTGCATGCCTAGAAACCCTATTGAAGGCAAGAAGCCATGAAAAATCATAAAACTGTTTTTCGCACCTCAATGATCGCCACCGCACTGGCACTCACCGCCACTAACGGCTACGCCGCCGGGCAGCCCCTCGCCGAGCAGGTCGAGGCGCTCAACCAGCGTATCGCCCAGCTGGAAACTCAGGCCGCTCCCTCACAGTTCAAGAACAGCGAAGTCAGCCTATACGGCTCGATCCGTCCGACACTGAGCTACCTAGATGACAGCACGGATGAGACCTGGGACGTGAGAGACGCCCTCTCACGTGTCGGTATCAAAGCCAGCACAGAATTTGCCGATGGCTGGCGCGCCATCGCCCAGGGCGAATGGAGTGTCGACATCGCCAACTCTGGCAACTTCGGCAAGGCCAGACAGGCCTATGTGGCCATCGCATCACCCTATGGTCAGGTGGGCATAGGCAAACAGCGTCCGGCGCAGTACAGCCTGATCGTCGAGTATGTGGATATCTTCAACCACGGCAACAGCCCTTACGCCTACGACCATGAAAGCCCCTTCTTCGTCGACAACTTCGTCACCTACAAGCTGGTAACCGGCGGTTTCACCTGGATGGCCGGCGCCCAGTTTGACGGCGATAAAGGCGATACCGGCGCCGATCTGGTCAACCTTGGCGTAGGCTATGATGTGGGTACCCTGCATCTGGGTCTGGGTTATGTCACCCAAGACAGCCTGGAGAATGGCCAGGTCAATGGCGATAACCAGACGCTGGGCGGCGTGGTCGCCTACACCTTCGGCAACGGTCTCTACCTTGCCGCGAGTTATCAGGATAAGGAATACAACTTCGACAATCAGGGGCTAAACGCCGATCGCAGCGGCAGCACCTTAGATACCGCGCTGGCCTACCCATTGGGCGATGCCTATAAGATCAAGCTGGGGTACTTCCAGTTCAAAGACGGTATCGAGGATGTCAGCTCTATGGACTACGACGGCTTCAACACCACACTGGAATGGAACCCGCTGGCCAACGTGCGCGTGCACCTCGAATACCTGGACAAGAACTACGACAACTTGAGTGACGACCACGCCGTCACCGTCGGCTTCCGCTATGACTTCAACCTAAACTGGAAGGGCTGATCGCCCAACTAGGCTCCCTCCAGAAGAGGCCAGATCTGGCCTCTTCTATTCCACATCTCATGGAGTTAGCAATTGATGGGATTCAAGAAATCACTCGTAACCTCAATGGTCACCCTAGTCGTCCTCTGCCTGTTGATCTCCAACTGGCTCTCCTATGTTCAAATTAAAGAAGCGACTATCAACAGAGTCAACGACAAGCTCACTGGTGTAACGCGCAATGAATCCGCCAGGGTCGCCACCTGGTTTACCGCCAAGGCACAAGCATTAGACGAACTGGCCCGACACTACCGCCTTGGGAGTTATCACGACAACTATGTCAACACCGCGCGCCTTGCCACCGATTTATCTGGTGTCGCCCGTATCTATTTTGGCTTCGATGATGGCAGCGCCTACTCGACCGAAATCGGCGACAAGTGGCTAAACGGCAAGGCGATTGCCGGAAAATACGACCCCAGAACACGTCCCTGGTATCAGCAGGGCAAGGCGACCAATCAACTGGACGTGACCGATATCTACATCGACGATGGTACTGGGCATAAGGTGATCTCCATCCTAAAGAACCTGGGAGATGGCGTGGTACTCGGTGACATCGAGCTTACCTACCTGCATGAGGTTATCAGCGCGATCGATTACCCGGGCGCGGTCGCCCTTATCACAGACCAAACCGGCAAGGTGCTGGCCTCAGACTCTCCGACGCTAGTGACCGGCAGCCGCTTTAGCGATTTTGGCCTTTCTCAGGTCGAGCAGAAGCTGATTAGCCACGATGAGGTGATGCAAGAGTATCGTATCGACGGTGTCGACAAACTCGCCTTCTCGAAGGCCATCCCCCTGGTCAACGGCAAACAGTGGTTTCTGTTCATTGGCTTAGATAAGTCAAATGCTTACGCCGTGGTTGATCAGGCACTCAGCAGTGCTCTCATCTCCTCTGGCATCATGTTGCTGTGTGCCATCAGCATCTTACTTGGGGTTCTGTACCTCCTCTATCGTCCCATCTTATCGCTCAAAGCCATGGTTACCGAACTGTCTAAGGGTAATGGTGACCTCACCAAGCGGCTCGAGATACATAGCAAGGACGATCTAGGCCAGATATCCATGGGCATCAACCAATTTATCGCCAATCTGCAAACCATGATGCGCGAGGTGTTACAGGCCTCGGCGCATATCTCAAGCAGCGTCGAGCGACTCAACGCAGAAACCGAGACCAACCGCCACATCTTGTCCGCTCACACCAAGGAGACAGAGCAGATCGTCGCAGCGGTAGAAGAAATGAGCGCCACCGCCAATGATGTCGCTCAAAATGGTAACGAAACCGCCTCATTTACCCAGCAGACCAATGAGCAAGCCCTAGCTTCCAAACAGCAGGTTGCCGAGGCCACCGAGACCGTTAATCGCCTGGTCGGGGAGGTGGAACACACCGCCGATAAGATAGGTCAGATCGACAGGGATACCATCAACATCACCCAGGTGCTCAAGGTGATCGGCGACATTGCGGATCAAACCAATCTGCTGGCGCTCAACGCGGCCATCGAGGCGGCTAGAGCTGGCGAACAAGGACGGGGGTTCGCCGTCGTGGCCGATGAAGTGCGCGCATTGGCGGCGCGCACACAGGACAGCACGGCGGAAATAGAGGTGACCCTGAACAATCTGAGGCAAGCCTCCAACAGTGCAATTCACTCGATGGAGGTTACCAAACAGACTTGCCTTGAAACGGCCAACTCGACTGAGAGGGTCGCCACAGATCTCGATGCCATCGGTAACTCAGTCAACCAGATCAACGATCTCAACACACAGATCGCCACGGCCGCCGAAGAGCAAAGCTCGGTCTCGGCAGAGATCACCCGTAACATGAGTGCCATCTGCGACATGGCCAATGAACTGGCTCGCAGCGGCGAATCGAGCCGTAACGAAACCGTCAATCTGGCCACCGCCAACCAGCAACTGGAACAGATAGTGGGACAGTTTAAACTCGACTAACCCCTTCCCTCAAACACTCCCGGGGGCCTTCTGCCTGAAGGCCTCCTTTAGCCTGTCCACCACCAGACGCAACACCAGCGGCAACTGCTGTTGATAGGCGTGGATGGCAAACACCTCCCGTGATGGCCCCCTATGCTCGGGCAATACTCGCTGCAATTTTCCCTCGGCCAGCTCTGCTTGAATAAAAATAGAGGGCACCAGGGCGATGCCTAGACCATTGATGGCGCTGTTGATAGCGCTGATGGAGGTGTTGAGCCGAATCTCCCTGGCCGCAGTAAAGGCCAGCGCATCAGGCCCCTCTAGTACAAGTGGTCGCTGCCAGGGTAAGAGGATCAGGCTATGGTCATGCAGACTTTGGGGCGTAATGGGCGCACTTAGGTTAATGTAACTGGGCGCGGCCACCAGGACGCTATCGAGCCAGCCGATGGGGATGGCATGGTAGCCACTGTCTTTCTGCGGCCCGACGGAGATCGCCATATCCAGGTTGTGCTGCAAGATGTCCAGCCGCGCATCGTCATAGTGCATCTCAGGCAGAAGCTGAGGAAACTCACGGCAGAGATCGGCGATGATGGGGGTAAGCAGCGGCGCCTCGAACGCCAGCGGCGCGGTGATCGCCACCCGCCCAGCCGGCACGGCCTGCTGGGCGTGAGCGGCCTCTAAGGTCTCGGTCATCAGACGCCAGAGTTGTTGGCTGCGCTGCGCCATCGCCTCTCCCTGAGCGGTCAGATGCAGCTGACGCGTGCTGCGGGTCAGCAGCTTAACACCGAGATCTTGCTCCAGCTGGCTCACATACTGACTCACCGCCGACTTGGTATGGCCAAGCGCCTCCGCCGCCGCGGTAAAGGAACCTTGATTGACCACCTCATCGAATACCAACATCTGGTAGGTCAACCGTTTTTGTTCATTTTTTCTGAACATTGTTATCAACCAAAGCCTAAATATAGTAAATAAAAAGAACAATAGACTGACCTCCTTATCGATTCAAGTGAAAAACAAGGAGCCAACATGAGTCAATCTATCCACCAAGCCGTCATGCAAGCCAGCCAAGCCTGGATTGCCGATTTCAATCGTCAGGCCTTTGCCGACTGCATCGCCCGCTACCTGCCCACGGCAAGGATGCAGGTCTCGCCCTTCGGCCGCTTCAATGGCGTGGAAGCCATTAGCCAGTTCTGGCTTGGCTTCGCCCAGCAAAATCCGGGGGAGCTGGTCTATCGCAATGTGCAGATCAAGGTGCTCAGCGACAGGCAGGCGATACTGTCGGCCAACTGGCGCATGAATATCGCCAGCGGCTTCATCAGCAAGGAGCTATGGACCCTGCCCGACGACGGTGAGTGGTACCTGGAGGAGGATGATTTTAGCGTGCTAACTCAGCTGAGCGAGCCCCTGCCGCTACAGCAGCGCACTGCCCTGGTGCTGGTCGACCTGCAAAACGACTACTTCAAGGGGGGCCGCTTCGCACTGGATAACTGCGAGGCCGCGGCGGCCAACGCCGCTAAGCTGCTACATCATTTTCGTGCCAATCGACTGCCGGTGATCCATATGCAGCATATCTTCGAGGATCCTAACGCCAGCTTCTTTCAGACAGGCACACCTGGCGCTGAGATCGCCGATATCGTCGCGCCCAAGGGGCAGGAGCCGGTGATCGTTAAGCATCATGTCGATAGCTTTCTCGGCACGACGCTCGAACAGACACTGGTCGAGCAGGGAATAGACAAGCTGGTGGTTGTCGGCGCCATGGCCCAGGCCTGTGTGCAGACCCTGTGTCGCAGCGCGGTCACCCGAGGTTTCGAGTGTGAGGTGATAAGTGATGCCATCGCCGCCCCAAGCCTCTCCTGGGCTGAAACCCAGCTGAGCGGCCATCAACTGGTGGCGGCGAATCTGCTGTCGCTGAGCTTTGGCGGCGCCACGGCGATAACCCTGGATCAGTGGTTAGCCGAAGCCAAACTGGCAGGCTAGCTCAGTCGAACCAGGCCGAGGTCTTGGCCGCGGCCTGCTGCTTCACCTTGTCATCGACATACATGCTGACCATAGCCAGCGCCGCGGCTAGGGCGCCAAGATCGTCTGAAAACCCCACCACGGGCGTGAGGTCGGGTATGGCGTCGAGTGGCGTGATGAAATAAGCCAGGGCGCCGAAGATCACCGTCTTGGCCCACTTGGGGGTATCTGGTCTTTGGGCCGCATAGTAGAGACACAAGGCATTGTCGATCACCTCGCGCCCGGCCAACTTGGCAAACTGCTTGACCTTATGCCAAAAGCTCTCGTCGCTGTAGCCGTCGACCTTAGCCTTGCCATTTGAGTCTTCTCTTGGGTCGCTCATGGTAAGCTCCATGCAATAAAAAGGGGAGTGGTTAAATACTCCCCTTTTTTTGTCGCTTTGACCAGCAGCAGTTTAGCGTTGATGCTTGGGCGTGGTACCCCAGGCGTTCTTCGCCGGACGCTTGCCGGGCTTACTCCAGCCGCCCTTGCCCGAATCACCTTTACCCGAACCGCCCTTACCTGCGGCCTGACCGCTCGGCTTGCCCTTAGCACCAGACTTAGCACCGGGCTTAGTTTGAGCCTTGCCTTGGCCATTGCCCTTACGCTCGTCGAACTGGTTGGCGCTGAAACGGGTCACGGCCTTCTTACCCGCGGGCGTCTTAGCACCCTTGGCGCGATAGCCCTGGCGCTCCTGGCGGGTTTCCGCCGGCACCAGGCAGTTAGCGCCGCCACCGATGAGGTGTTCCTTACCCATCTTGATCAGTGCCTCGCGGATCATAGGCCAGCCGGCCGGGTCGTGATAACGCAGCAGCGCCTTGTGCAGCTTACGCTGACGCCCGCCCTTGGGCACATCTACCGTCTCACTGCTGTGCTTGACGTTTTTAAGCGAGTTAAGCTCGGTGTGATAGATGGTGGTCGCATTAGCCATAGGTGACGGATAGAAGTTCTGCACCTGATCCAGCTTAAACTTCTCGCCCTTGAGCCAGAGCGCCAGGTTCACCATATCCTCATCCGTAGTGCCCGGATGGGCCGAGATGAAGTAAGGAATAAGATACTGTTTCTTGCCCGCCTCGGCGGAATACTTATCGAACAGCTCCTTAAACTTATGATAGGTCCCCATGCCCGGCTTCATCATCTTGTTCAGCGGGCCCTCTTCGGTATGCTCGGGAGCGATCTTCAGATAGCCGCCCACATGGTGGCTGGCCAGCTCCTTCACATAGCGGGGATCTTCGGTCGCCAGGTCGTAACGCACCCCTGAGGCGATCAACACCTTCTTGATCCCCGGCACGTCACGGGCGGCGCGGTAGAGATCGATCGTCGCCTGATGGTCTGTGTCCAGGTGGCCACAGATAGAGGGGAAGACACAGGAGAGTCGACGACAGGTACTCTCGGCCTTCACCGAGGTACAGCCCAGGCGGTACATGTTGGCAGTTGGGCCGCCAAGATCGGAGATCACCCCGGTAAAGCCAGGCACCTTATCCTGAATGTCCTTAATCTCTTTGATGATCGAGTCCTGGGAGCGGCTCTGGATGATGCGGCCCTCATGCTCGGTAATGGAGCAGAAGGAGCAGCCACCGAAACAGCCCCGCATGATGTTGATCGAGGTCTTGATCATGTCATAGGCAGGGATCTTGTCGTTGCCATAGACGGGGTGCGGCACTCGCTTATAGGCGAGATCGAATACCCCATCCATCTCGTCGGTGTTGAGCGGCCAGGCGGGCGGATTGACCCAGATGGCTCGCTCGCCGTGGGGCTGGAACAGGGCGCGGGCACAACCCGGGTTCTGTTCCTGGTGCAAGATGCGCGAGGCGTGGGCGTAGAGGTATTTATCCCCGGCGACCTTCTCGAAGCTTGGCAGCAGCACATAGGTCTTCTCCCAGGGCTTGGGTCTTGGCGGCTGCACGGAGATCGCCTTAGGCGCGTCGTTATCGAACACCTTAACGTCGCTTGGGCCCGAGAGGTTTTGGCAGCCTACGTCATCGGCGCCATAGGGGTTGGGGATAGGATCTATCTTATGCAGCTGATCCAGCTTCCGTGAATCCATCCCCTTCCAGCCTGGCATAGGCTCTTTACGTATCACTGTGGTGCCGCGCACGTCGTGAATGTCACGCACATCCTCGCCCGCCGCGAGGCGATGAGACAGCTCCACCAACGGGCGCTCAGCATTGCCGTAAACCAAGATATCGGCCTTGGCATCTAAGATCACCGAGCGGCGCACCTTATCCGACCAATAGTCATAGTGGGCGATGCGGCGCAGGCTGGCCTCTATGCCGCCAATGACCACGGGCACCTGCTTAAAGGCTTCCTTACAGCGCTGGGTATAGACGGTGACGGCACGATCAGGACGCTTACCGCCCAGGTTACCGGCCGTGTAGGCATCGTCGTGACGCAGACGGCGCTCGGCGGTGTAGCGGTTGATCATCGAATCCATGTTGCCCGCGGTCACCCCGAAGTAGAGGTTAGGCTTGCCCAGCTTCATGAAGTCTTCTTTGCTCGACCAGTCTGGCTGGGAGATGATACCCACCCTGAAACCCTGGGCCTCCAGCATACGGCCGATCACCGCCATGCCGAAGCTAGGATGATCCACATAGGCGTCGCCGGTGACGATAATGATGTCACAGCTATCCCAGCCCAGCTTGGCCATCTCCTTGCGCGACATGGGCAAGAAGGGCGCCGGTTTCTCATTGCGGCCCAGATACTTGGGATGGGAAAAGAGTGTGGATTCGACCTGCATGTATGATACTGCCTAACTTTCAAACCAAAGAATAAGTGTAGTCGCCATGCGGCTCGGCGTGACGACCACTAAAAGGAGGCGGAGTATAACAGCGAAACCCGCTCAGGTGTGAACAAAAAAGCAGCAACGATGGCGATTTTCTATGCCAAGATGAAATAAAACAGATTCACCAGGGCCAAGGCCAGGATGACAATCCAGCTCAGCAGGACGCCCCAGAAGCGGCCGAAGTGATAACCGCCGCGCCCCTGAGTCAGACCGATAGCATGTAAGATGCGCGCCACCAGCCATAGGGTGCCCGCCCCGTGTAGATAAACCGGTGCCAGACCGTTGAGTTCAGCCACCAGCAGCAAGAGGAGCGCGATTGGGGCATTCTCGATGAGATTGGCATGTACCCGACTCGCCAGGCGTAGGTCGTCACTGCCGCCAGAACCCAGACCGATTTTAAGCCCGCGCCGCAGACGTACCACGCGATAGGTGAAGAACACCGCCATGATGGCAGTGAGTGCAATATAAAATCCCGAAACGCTTACCGACATATCTCTATCCTTAATGACACCAACTAAATTTCACGCCACTCTTTAACACCGACAAATAAAAGCCCTAAATAATACCAATCACAGTAAACATGTGATCAGAAATAGCGCAGGAAAAACGCTTGAGAACAAAGCAGAATTTTTAGATAAGTAGTTATTCTACAATTAAAAATACTAATACAGTTATCAAGCGTTTTAACAAGCTAGAATGATCAATTATTTATTACGATTGGTATACAGCCCCGAACAAACCAGCGAAACGCACTGGTAGATTCTATCCTTGGCTAACTTAACCCGAATTTAAAAAAATTCCCAAGCCATTAACCTTTTTGGTACAAGATAGGTTAAGATGCGCTCGCTTGAGCATCACCCCCAGATTTCACCATCATGGACTGTACAATTGGATAACGCAGAGTTTCTTGAAAAACGCAGGTTTATCATAAGATTAGGTAAAGCCCTGCACAAGTTTGGTACCCCTGCCTACCGTCTAGAGGCCCATCTGCAATCGATCTCTAAAGTCTTAGGCATCGAAGGCTACTTTCTCATCTCACCGACCTCCATGACCTTCGTGTTGCAACACGACACAGATCAGGAATACAACCATATGGCTCGCGTTAAGCCTGGCGAGATGGATCTGGGTTCCCTGGCCCGTACCGACGAGTTGGTGGAAGAGGTACTGTCTGGCAAGCGCACCCTGACCGAGGCACTTGAACGCCTGGAGGAGATCGCCAACAAGCCCAATCCCTATGGTCCCCTGCTGACCCTGCTGGCCTTCGGCTGCTCCGCCGGCGCCTTCGCCATGTTGATGGGTACCAGCTGGAACGACGTCTTCTGGTCGGCCATACTCGGCTTCATGGTCTATGGTCTGGTCTATCGCGCCGAGCACTCCAAGCGCATTGCCGAGACCCTGGAACCCCTGGCCGCCATCTTGTGCGCCATCGCCGCCTGCGGCATCGCCTACTTCGACCCCTATATCAATATCCCTGTGGTGATCCTCTCGGGCATCATCGTCTTTATCCCCGGGCTGGCGCTCACCCTGGGGCTGGCCGAGCTGTCGGCGCGGGATCTTATCTCGGGTACGGCGCGCATCATGGATGCCTCCATGTTGCTGTTTAAACTCTATTTCGGCGCCATTTTCGGCATGGTTATCGGCAACGCCATGTTTGGCGAAGCCATCTATTTCGAGCCAGAGCCGCTGCCGCGCTGGGCCATCTGGTCGGCCGTGCCCCTGCTGTCCACCGCGCTGGTGATTATCTTCAAGGCCAGGCTGAAAGACTCTCCCTGGGGCATTTTTGCCGGTATCGTCGCCTTCTTCTCGGCCATGCTGGCCGGCATCTACCTGGGCGAATCTATCGGTATCTTCTTCGGCGCCCTGGCGGTGGGGATCTACTCCAACCTCTATGCCCGCTGGATGAAGTCGCCCGCCTCCATCGCATTGCTACAAGGGATAGTGATCCTAGTTCCCGGCAGTAAGACCTATATCGGCCTCAACACCCTGATTCTGGGTGAAACCATGCTCAACCAGTCGCATATTGGTACCCAGATCTTCCTGATCTTCATGTCGCTCATCGCCGGTCTCATCTTTGCCAACGTCGCCGTGCCGCCCCGTCGTACCCTCTAATTGACCAATCAAGTCCTGATGCGGCTTCCGGGCCTGCATCAGGATTTGCGCAAGTAAAATCATCAGCTTATTTTATCTTCGCCGCTTGACTATTTGGTGTTGCGGGTGTGTTATTAAATTGTGTCTATTTTTTTAATCCCTAGAGTTCTCCTTAACGATAAAAGCAAAGATAAGGATGATCGCTATGCTGACTGGTGCGCGCTACTCTCTGCTGTTTAGCTGCCTATTGGCGAGCGGCCTCTGCGCGGCCGAACCAGAGCACACGAGCGCTATTTCGCAGACGTCAGCCCCCCAAGACTCAAGCGCACAATTCATCCGAACAAAGGCAAGCTCACCCGAAGAAGAGGCGAAGCTTAACGAGAAGAAGCCGATCAACAAGATAGTGGTGGTGAGCAACGCCATCTTCGACGAGTCGGCTCCCGACGCCTTCTTTATCCATCGCTGGGCCAACTACCTACATATCAACACACGGGAATCGACCGTGCTCAGCAAGCTCAGTTTCGACGAGCAGGATAAGGTATCGCAGAAAGATCTCGACGAGGCCCAGCGCATTCTGCGCCAGGAGCCCTATATTCGCGACGCCCGAATCAGTGTTACCCAGCGCGATCCCGATGCCAGCCCAGAAGCGGCTGAGGAGGGCGACACCATACTGGTGGAGACCTGGGACAACTGGTCATTGCTGCCCACCTTTAGCGCCGGCCATAGCGGCGGCGAGAATACCTTCTCTATCGGCATCAAAGAAGATAACCTGCTGGGGCTAGGGGTGCGCACCCGTCTGAAATATAAGTCCAGTGTCGATCGTACCGGCTATCAGCTGGCTTTTCGTGTCCCCACCGACTGGTGGGTGAAGCACTCGACCCTGACCGCTAACTTTTACGATAACAGCGACGGCCAGGCAACTTACCTGGACTTTACTAAGCCTTTCTATCGGCTCGATACCCAAAACATGTACTCGGGCACCTTTATCGATGACTTACGTACCGACACCATCAAGCAGAACGGCTTCGACGTGAATGAGTTTGAACACAAGGTGGAATACGCCAATGCCCAGTATGGTTGGCGCCTGAATAAGGTCGAAGACTGGCGCTCGCGCATCATAGTCGGGGTAACCCAGGACAAACACAGCTTCACCAATATTCCGCAATTTCCCACCAGCGAGCTGCCGAAGGACAGGGACTACCTCTATCCCTGGGTCGCCTATCAGTTTATCGAAGACGACTACAAGGTGCTCAATAACGTCTATCTGATCAACTATAACGAGGATATCAACCTGGGCTGGCAACACTATGTCAAACTCGGCCTGGAGACCCAGGACACGACCGACAGCGATCCCTTGGGCTACCACCTCAACTGGTATTCCTCCCGTGGCTATCAGGGCGATGACCAGCTGATCCTGCTGAGCTTGGACGGTGAGGGGGTATTTGCCACCAGCCAGCCAGACTACTTTAAGGTCAACGCCACCGCCGAGTACTTCTACCAGCTCAATCCCAAGTGGACTGCCTACTCCAAGGTGCGCCTAAGCACCTCGCAGAATAACTATCTAGATGCCCCCTTCGCCCTAGGCGACAGCACGGGCGTGCGCGGCTATCCCAACGACTATCAGCATGGTGACAATCAGTGGCTGTTAAGCGCCGAGATCAGAAACTATCCCAACATCAACCTGTATCAACTGGCCGAACTAGGCTGGGCAGTCTTTACCGACATCGGCCAGGCCAGCGGCGGTCCGGATCAAGACAATGAGACTTCGGGCCCTATCGGCAGCATAGGCATAGGCGCCCGTATCTACTCCTCTCGCTCCAGCTATGGCCACGTGGCCCACATCGACCTGACCCTGCCCTTTACCAGCGGCGAAGAGGTCAACAGCTGGGAGTGGCGCTTCCAGGTAAGAAGTCGCTTTTAAAATTAGCAGCCGCTTTTAAAATTAGCAGCCGCTTTTAGAATTAGCAGCCGCTTTTAAAATTAGAACTCGCTATTAGAGTCGCCACCCGCTTTTAGGTTTACGCAGCACACTCGGCCTGTACCTATACCGGCTTGCAAACGAGAGGGCCTCGGGAAAAAGAGCCTTAGCTATTAGCATCAGGGCGGTACAAGCACCACTTCGCACAGCCTTCACCGCGACAAAATCGAATGATGAGACTGCCCGGTATATCGACAGGGTTTGCGCTTCTCATTAGAGGCAGGAAAACTGCTCCCCAACGGGCTTACTCGCCTTTCCTCTATGAGCGCAGCTCTTTATACCTCTGATCTCTTATCTCGGCTCTCTTATCTCTGTTCTCGTATTCCTGTTTTCAAAAATAACCGACCAGCTCCGGATGTCATCGAGCCACTCCCTTAAAACCAGCGCCGCTAAAGCCGACATCGGCTTAAAGCTAAAAGCTTGAAAACACATCAAACCAGAGTGTTTGCATGATTGAATCATTCAAAAGCGAGTTAATGGTTTGCTAAACCTCTAATAATATCGCCCTCAGTCAACGCCTGTTGTGTGGAAATGAGAACGACCAGGCTGACTACTAACCAATGCATCACAACCTATTTGTAGGCTTAACCTTAGCCTCAACTAGAAACACCACAGGAATACACATAATGTCACACGATAAAAATGCTGATTTGAGCCCATATGAACAATTTAACGTAGAAATTCCGCAAGACTTCCCGGAAGAAGGCATGGCTGCACGCGCCGCTGCCGCGCTGGTGAGAAGCGAGTGCTGGACTGACGCTAACCCAATGCTAAACCTATCTTCTTTCGTCACCACCTTTGTTGAACCCGAGGCTGCCGAGATCTTTAAGGACGGCTCTTTCAGAAACTTTGCCGACCCAGACATGTATCCGCATACCAAGGCGACTGAAGAGAAGTGTGTGCGTTGGCTGCATGACTTATGGAATGGCCCCAAAGACGTTGAGGCCTATGGTGCTGCCACTATCGGCTCTTCTGAAGCCTGCATGCTGGCGGGCCTCGCCCATAAGTGGAACTGGCGCCAGGCACGTGAAAAAGCGGGTAAGGATACTTCAAGACCTAACATGGTTACCGGAGGCAATGTTCAGATTGTCTGGAAAAAATTCCTCAAGTACTTCGATGTTGAGCCACGTATCGTACCACTCAAGCCGGGCCAATATCGCCTAACGGCCGACCAGCTGGACGAGTATGTCGATGAAAATACCATCTGTGTCGTCGGTATCGCAGGCCAAACCTTCACGGGTGAAGACGATGATTTTCAGGCAATCCACGACTGGCTAGATGCTTATGAAGAGAGAACCGGCATATCTATTCCCATGCACATAGATGCGGCATCAGGCGGATTTGTTAACCCCTTCCTTTACCCTGACTACAAGTGGGACTTCCGCCTGCCTCGCGTGCAATCGATCAACGCTTCTGGCCATAAATTTGGTTTAGTGCCTCCGGGACTAGGCTGGATCATCTTCCGTGAGCGTGCGGTGTTTAATGAAGACCTGGTGTTCTACGTCAATTATTTAGGTGGCGAAGCAGCCACAGCCACACTGAACTTCAGCAAGAGCTCGGCCACCGTACTGGCACAGTACTACAACTTCATTCGCCTGGGTAAAGATGGTTACACCCGCATAATGAAGCAAACAGTTGAAAATGCAGAATATTTGCGTGATCGCCTACTCTCTAGCGGAAAGTTCAAAATCATGAACGAAACCCAACGTATTCCCGTTGTCGCGCTGACACTCGATGAGTCGGTCACCAAGTACAACGAATTTGATATCTCCAATAAGGTGCGCGAGCGCGGCTGGATTCTATCTGCCTACTCAATGCCAGCCAATGCCGAGATGGTTAACAGCCTACGCATAGTAGTAAGACCACACCTAAATCGTGACTCGGTAGAGATCCTTGCCAGAGATATTGAGATGGCCTGTGAGTTCCTCGAAGAGCATGGCGGTAATGCAACACCACCTAAGCTACACAACACTCACAAAGTGTCGTCAGGAAAGTGTTAATGAGCCATTAACCGATTAACTCTTAAGAAGAAGTAAGCCTCTGTTACTTCTTCTTTTCTTTATAAAACGGCAGATAATTTTATGAACAAACAATCTAAACTCTTACAGGCGCTATCGCACCCGCCCAAATATATGGTGAGTTTATTCCTGGGCCTCATCGCCCTTGCCTCCCTGTTTTTGGGCAATGCTTACGCCTCAACAATAGAAGCAGAGACTTACACTGGGCTAGCATCGGCACTGAGCTACCTTGCCAGCAACCCTTTTGCCTACCTGTTTTTAACCCTGGCAATAGGCTATCCCATCGGCCGCATTACCATAGGCGGTATCAGCCTGGGGGCAACTGCGGGGACACTGGTAACAGGGATATTGATCGCCCTCGCCTCGAGCGCACTATATGGCATTACCTATGACATCCCCGGCCTGGTGGAAGACATTTTCTTAATGCTGTTCATGTATGCCCTCGGCATGCGTGTCGGCCCGCAATTCTTCTCAGGCTTAGCCAGAGGCGGAATAGATTTCATCGTCATAGGCTTGATCGTCGTCGTATCAAACTTCCTGATCGTCTTCTTTGGGGTGAAATTGCTGGATCTCGGCCCTGGCTATGCCGCAGGCATTATTTCTGGAAGCTACACAGTCACGGCCGTAATGGGCGTCGCGCAGTCGGCCGTAAATAGCGGCGCATTCCATCTGCCTGATGGCATGACAACGGATATGGTGAGCGCCAACATGGCGGCCGGTTATGCGATCAGCTATGTCTTGTCTTCGATATTCATCATCTTGTTGGTTAAATACCTACCCAGCATGTTTGGTAAAGATCCCGTTGTCGAAGCACAAAGGGCAGAGCAAGACTATAGTGGCGGCGAAGACGGCGGCGCCTTACCCGGCACCGCAGGAGCATCGATTCTCGGCTTTACCGACAAGCAAATTCGCTCTTACTTAGTGGAGCATAAAGAACTCGCCGGAAAGTCGGTTAACCAGTTATTCAAAATCAACCCTCATGCGGCCATTGTCAGAGTGGTTCGTGGTGATGAGGTCATCGAAGCGCGAGACAATCCAACGCTGCAACTTGGCGACATAGTGGGTGTGCTGGGTAACTACGGCTTGCTACTTAACGGCGAAGATAAGGTCGGGCAGGAAGTATCTGAACCGCGCGCCCGAATGATCGATATCGAGGTTGCCGATGTGCACGTGGGTAACAGCGAATTTGCGGGCAAAACCTTAGAAGCCCTGGGTCAGGAGATAGGTTTCGGGATTCACTTAAAGTCTATGTTCAGAGCCGGTGTGGCCATTCCGCATCTGCCAAAGACCATAGTGGAAAAGGGTGATGTATTGAGATTGGCTGGCCCTGCCTGGTGTATAGCGCAAGCCGCTAAGTCACTCAAGGCGGTACCGATAATTGAGAGTACTTATACCGAAGTCTCCTTCATGTCTATCGCGTTATTTATCGGCTTCTTGATTGGTCATGCGAGCGTCGAGATTAGTGGTATTCCATTTGCGTTGGGTGCCTCTGCAGGCTGTATGCTCATGGGGATCCTGGTGTCTTGGTTACGTACCCGTAATCCCGAGTTTGGCGGCCCAACGAGTGAAGGCGCTCGCGCGTTTTTAAACGATATCGGCTTAAGCATGTTTGTCGCGGTACTCGCCGCCGGGGTAGGACCTAAGATCATCTCTTCGTTCCAGGGAACCGTCGTCATCTGGATCGCGATTCTCGGCATGCTGGGGGCATTGGTGCCACCGTTCCTGGCCTGGATTTATGGCTACTACTTCAGAAAGATGAACCCTGTCGTCTTGGCTGGTGCATGTGCTGGCGGGCGAAACAGTACGCCAGCGTTAAATGGTATCCAGGATATATCTCGAAGTGGTATCGCTGCTGTGGCCTATCCGGTTCCCTATGCGCTGACCTCGGCTGCTGTGCTGATATTGGGTTATATCGCAATGGTATTTTCCTAATTCGCTGCAGCGCCTAGCGTCATACAACTTATTGAAAGTCTTAGCAGTCGATTATTGCTGAGGCTTTCTCTATTCGCATCTCCTCTTTAGAAAGATTCGCCATGAATAATCCGCACCAAATTGGTATCGCCATCAACGTCATGCGTGCTCGCCTGACGCTAGTCGGCTTCAATATTGCGATAGTGTCGTTCCAACTGTCTGAAATGTTTAATCTGGCTGGCGGCATACCTATACCAGGCTTAAGCAAGGCCATTCATTTTAGGGCCGATATGGCACTATTTTTGGCTTTAGCCCTGTCGTTATTATCCTTAGTCGCATTTATTAGCTCCTCAGCCTTGGATGACCAGGGCACCTGCGATCACAGGATTTTTATCGTGGGGGAACTGCTGATGTATTTAGGCTTGGCCCATACGGCAACCGGCTTCTTCTCCCCCTTAAACGCCACATTTCTCGTCGTGGGTCAGCACCTTCCTGATCAATTCGAGCAAATAGCGCTATTTAGAGAAGCGGTATTTTACCTAGGCAGTTTGGTGTGGCTTGCCGCCATTTACATAGGCCCAACGATAGCGCTGATCCGAGCGCCATTTTCTAAGAAGATGACCCTCAAACTGGGCCTTGTCTATGTCGCATTGTTAGTCTTGATGTTTTGGTTTAGCCATCAGGTGACGCTATTTGAGGCAGCCAACACAACCAAGGTACCGCTAAAAACACCACACTTTTGGCAAGAACTGTTGCAGCCCATGCTCTGGTAAGACACACAGCCAGCCCTATGATAGCCGGCCCTTTGCTCTCTAAGACTGAAGCGCGTAAGTGAGCAATGGCAGGGTAGGAATCAATCTCAGCGACTAAACTGATCATTATCGTGGCCATAAAGGTAGAGAACACATGATCTCACCAAGATTCAGCCTGCTGCTATTGAGCTTGTTCTTGCTGCTCCCGTCATGGGCAAAGGCCAGCGATCTGAATATTGTCTACCACGACTTTGCCCCCTTTAGTTACGAGGATAGTCGAGGCAGGACCCAAGGGATCTTGGTGGAACTCTCTCAGGCAATCTGCCTGCAGTGGCCTGGGCAATGCAACATCTCCATTCGCCCCTATCGCCGGGCGATTCACATGTTTTCCAACGGCGAGGCCAAGGGGATCTTTCTCGGCTGGAACAGAGAGAGGGCCCAGTCCATGTGGTTTTCCCTGCCGCTGGTACAGACAGAGTACGGCTTCTATACCCTAAATGACTTTCCGATAACCGAACTGAGCCAGCTGTCGGGCAAGGTAATTGGCGTCTATGGTCCCTCCAACACCTATACCTCACTCATGCGGCAACAGGAAAAACTTAAGCAGCCGCCGCTTCCGCCAACAGCTCTGGCGCTATCAGATTAAGCAGAGCATGAGTCGACGAGGAAACTGCTGGGACAACAGCCCGATGGAGCGCTTCTTTAGAAGCTTAAAAACAGAATGGATACCGATGACCGGCTATCGGGATATCGGTGAGGCTAAGAGTGAAATTTCGCGATATGTGACGGGGTATTACAGTCAGCTGAGACCACATCAATATAACGGTGGGCTGACACCCAATGAGTCAGAGCGAAGATACTGGCATGAATCGAATTAGTTTAACTGATTCGGTAATTACGGCATACCTTAAACTGAGGAATACCGCAAAAGGCTGCGAGGCACTTTATATCGGAAGTAATATGTGTGATTTCTTTGAAAGAGATAGCGCATTGTGTACCAACTTTTGTCTCAAGTTGTGTACCAATTGATTCATCTGAGGTAGGAGAATCGGGTAACCGCCTGAAAACAGACGATTACCTCTAATTCAACGAGTTGGCCGATAAGCCGGGTCCTGTCGTGGACAGTTATTCATCTAGGCCTGCAATCGCTCACAGGCTCAAGCGACCTACCCGGTCCCAACGCGAGCAGCGCCATACGGGACCCTATTTGGTCTTGCTTCGGGTAGAGTTTACCTTGCAACGGACTGTTACCAGCCGCCCGGTGCGCTCTTACCGCACCCTTTCACCCTTACCAATCCGAAGATTGGCGGTCTCCTCTCTGCTGCACTTGTCGTCGGTTCACACCGCCCAGGCGTTACCTGGTACCCTGCTCTATGAAGCCCGGACTTTCCTCCCCGTTCTTGCGAACGCAGCAACTGTCTGGCCAACTCGGCGCGGATTATAGCCTAATGCGCCGCCGCGCACCACCTTATATTGGCCTAAGTAAATGACTAGAGATCCAGCTCGAGCCCCAACTTATAGAGGGCGTTCTTCTTCAACCCATGGATCTGGGCCGCCAGCGCCGCGGCCTTCTTCAGAGGCAACTCCTGACTCAGCAGCTTAAGTGTCTCCAGCGCCGGAGCCGGCACACCGGCATCATCGTCGGTGCGGTGCCCATGACACATGAGCACTATCTCGCCTTTCTGCTGATTGGGATCCTCACTCACTGTCGCCAGCACCTCGGCTGCCGTGCCAGAGAGGAAGGTCTCGAAGGCCTTGGTGACTTCACGGGCCATCACCACCTGACGATCGGTTCCCAATGCTGTCACGATAGAGGTGAGGCTATGAAGGATACGATGGGGTGACTCGTAGAAGATCAGGGTGCGGGGGTCCTCTTTCAGTTCGGTCAGCTTATCGATACGTCCCTTCTCCTTAGCGGGCAGGAAACCCTCGAATGAGAAGCGATCCGACGGCAAGCCCGAGGCACTCAGCGCGGTGATCGCCGCACAAGGCCCAGGCAGAGGCACCACATTGAAACCAGCTTCACGCACCTGAGACACCAGATGATAGCCGGGATCTGAGATAAGCGGCGTTCCGGCATCGGAGATCAGGGCCACCGACTCGCCTGCGGCCAGCTTCTGGATGATTCCCTGGGCACGGTCACGCTCGTTGTGATCATGCAACGCCGTCTTACGGGTCTCGATACCGAAATGGCTCAGCAACTTACCGCTATGGCGTGTGTCCTCACAGGCGATAAGGGAGACCTGATTCAATACCTCCAGGGCGCGGCTGCTGATGTCGCCAAGGTTACCGATTGGCGTAGGAACTATGTAAAGTGCGACCGACAGGTCCATATCTACCTCTGTAATGATTGTCACAAGACTTTCGTCAGGCGTAAGAGAAGGTTAAACTACAGCCAGCATCTTACCAGAGTGAAGTCCTGTGTTAAAAAGACTGAATACAACTAAATTAATCTCCGCAGCTGTGTTGGCCACAGTATTATTCGGTTGTGCCACGGCACCAACCCCAGTGAAAGAAACCAGCAGCCAAGTTTCTTTGGTGAATGCCACCCAAAGCCCTGCACAGTATCTGGCGGATGCCAAGCAGGCCAAAGATGCCGAACACAAGAACCGTCTCATGCTGCTGGCGGCTCACGCCTTTATCAACCAAGGCGATACGGGCAATGCCGGTAAGACGCTGGCCGCCGTTAAACCTAGCCTGGTCAACAAGCCTGAGATCCTGGCCGAGCACAGATACCTGAGCGCCAGAGTGCTGGAGCAGACCGACAACTATGATCAGGCCCTGGCCCAACTCAATTATCCCAGCCAGTGGCGACTCGCCAGCTGGCAGATGGTCTCCTACCATCAACTCAAGGCGCGTCTCTATCAACTGAGCAAGCAGCCCATAGAACAGGCGAAGGAGCTCACCCTGCTGGCCACTTACCTGCCAGGCGCCGAAGCGAGTGAGGTTAACGACGAGATCTGGGGCATATTGCAGCCCCTGCACGAACAGACACTGCTCTCCTTTAGCCAGGATAGCAGTAACCCTACCTTTGCCGGTTGGCTGCAGCTGGCCTATATCGCCAAGCATTATGCCATAGACCCGCAACTATTGGTGCAGCAACTGGGCAACTGGCAACAGGACAACCCAGGCCATCCGGGGGCCAAGAAGCTGCCGACGGATCTGGAGCGGGCGCTTAACACTAAGCCCTACAAGCCGAAGAATATTGCCGTACTACTGCCGCTCACCGGCCCCAGAGCCGCCATTGCCGATACGGTCAAGCAGGGGATCATCTCCAGCTATCTGACCAATCCAGACGACTCGGTTTCGGTCAACTTCTTCGACACGGCCCAGGGCGCCGAGCTTGCCCAGCAGCAGGCGATTGCCGCCGGCGCCGACTTCATCATAGGCCCGCTACTGCAATCTGAAGTCGAGAGCCTGATGCAGGCGGAGGCCAGAGCCGAGCAACAAGCCAATGGTCAGACGCAGCCACTCACTCAAACACAGATACAGCCTAAGGTGCCTCAGCTGTTTCTCAACCATGTGGACAGCATCACCCCGTCTAATGATCGCTTTTTCTTCGCGCTCTCGCCCACGGACGAGGCATTAGATGCCGCGCAGAAACTCTATAATGACGGCATAGAGAAGCCACTACTACTGGCCAGCGACGACGCCGTGGGCCGCCGCATGGCAGAGGCCTTCAACGCTAAGTGGCAGGAGCTGACCCATGAGGCGGCCGAGATCCACTACTACAAGCGCGGCGACGAAATGAAAGTCACGGTACAGAAGTCTCTCGGAGTGATCGACAGTAAGGAGCGTATCGCCCGCATCAAGACGCTGCTGGGGAGTAAGATCGAGGCTGACTTCCGATCTCGCCGCGATATCGACGCCATCTATATGATCGCCAGCAACCAAGATCTGCCGCTGCTCAAGCCTTTTATCGACGTCAACTTCAGCGTGTTTGCCGAGCCTGTGCCGCTATACACCACCAGCCGCAGCCGTATCGAGAGCCAGTCGCGCGCCGCCGCACAGGAGCTGAATAACCTGACTATCAGCGATATTCCCTGGTTGCTCGAGTCTAACACCGAGACCAGCGAGGTTGCCCGCCTTTGGCCGACCTGGGGCAACAGCCAGAAGCGCCTCTATGTGATGGGCTTCGACGCCCTACAGCTGGTGAGCAAGCTGGCGCAGATGCGCGCCCTACCCGGCTACCAATACTCGGGTCGCAGCGGTCTGCTTTCTGTATCACCCGATGGTACGATTAACCGTCAGCTCAGCTGGGGACGTTACCAGCGAGGCAACTTGAGACCCCTATGACGAGTGCCGAGCACCTCACCAAGGGCCAGCAGGCGGAAGACCTCGCCCTGGCTTATCTGGAGCAACAGGGGCTCACGCTGGTCGAACGAAACGTACGCTACCCATTTGGTGAAATTGACCTCATAATGCGCCAAGGTCACAAATGGGTTTTTATTGAGGTAAAATACCGCCAATCGAAACAATTTGGTGGTGCGATACAGGCCGTTAGCCGAGGCAAGATAGCAAGACTTAATCGAGCGGCAAGCCATTATATGCAGCTCAATCAGATAGATGCGCAGTGTCGCTTCGATCTTCTGGCCATAGATGGCAATGACATTCAGTGGGTCACCAACGCCTTTTAGTGCTCCACTCAGCCACGACTAGGCAAATGAAGGCTTGTTAAACAGTTTTATTTTTAAAGGATCATTCCATGTTAGAACGTATTAAAGACAGTTTTACCCACTCTATCCAGACCAAGATCGATGCGGCCGAAGCCCTGCCCGAGTCTATCGAGAAGGCAGCCGAGATGATGGTGCAGTGTCTACTGGGCGGCAACAAGATCTTAGCCTGTGGTAACGGCGGCAGCGCCGGCGACGCCCAGCACTTCTCGGCCGAGCTACTGAACCGCTATGAGATAGAGCGTCCGCCGCTACCGGCCATCGCCCTGACTACCGATACCTCGACCATTACCGCCATAGGTAACGACTACAGCTATGACGAGATCTTCTCTAAGCAGATCTTGGCATTGGGTCAACCTGGCGATATCTTGCTGGCCATCTCTACCAGTGGTAACTCTGGCAACGTGATCAAGGCGATGGAAGCGGCGCTGAGCCGAGACATGACCATAGTCGCCCTCACGGGTAAAGATGGTGGCGCCATGGCGGGCCTGATGGGCGTGAACGACGTGGAAGTACGCGTGCCTTCAAATGTCACCGCGCGTATTCAGGAGGTGCACCTGTTAGTGATCCACTGCCTGTGCGACAACATAGACCGCACCCTCTTCCCACAGGATGACCAGGCATGAGAGCTCTGATCCCCATCCTAGCCGTACTCCTGTTGTTACAAGGCTGCGCCGGGGCCGTAATGGTCGGCGCAGTCGGTGGCGCCATGATGGCCAACGATGAACGCAGCTTCTCGACCCAGCTGGACGACACCAACGCCGATTTTCAAATCGCCAGCGCCCTGGCGGCCCATGAAGATATTAAGAACCAAACAAATATCACCGGGGTGGCGATGAACGGTAACGTGCTCATGATAGGCCAGGCCCCCAGCTCTATGCTGCGAGACAAGGCGATCAACACGGTGCAGAAGCTGAATCTGGGCGGTAAGATCCACAATCAGATCCGCATAGGTAACCCGACCTCCTTTACCACTCGCAGCAACGACACCTGGATCACCACCAAGGTGAAGACGCGTATGCTCAACGACAAAGATCTGGATGTCACCCGCATCAAGGTGATCACCGAAAATGGCGAGGTCTTTCTTCTCGGCGTCGTGAGCCGCGAACAGGCCGATCTGGCGGTAGATATCACCCGCAACACCGCCGGGGTACGTAAGGTCATCAAGGTCTTCGATACCCCCAACAGCTAGTTCGCCTAAGCGGCATAACGCCTAAGCGAGCTCTGCCTGTCTTACCTTACGCCATCTTCGCGCCAGCACCGGCAGAATCATGGTGGGCAGCACAATCAGCGCGGCACCCAGCCAACCTAAGGCGTCCAGCCATTCGTCAAACCAGAGCCAACCAAACAATACACAGAACAGCAGACCGCTGTATTCGGCTATGGCTATCTCTCCCGCCTGAGCCCTACGATAGGCCAGCACGCTAAAGAGCTGGTAGGCGAGCAGGAAAATATTGCTCAACACTGCGATACCCAATACGGGCCAACTAAAGCCTGCGAATCCCTGCCAGGCAGCAAAGCCTATCACTAACGGCAGGCTCAACAGGTTGTAACAGATCAGGGTAACACTCGCCGCCTCACTGCTTGGCAACCACCTGAGCATCAGCTGATTGGCGGCAAAGATGATCGCCGACACCAGCACGGCCAGCGCCGCCAGATTCATCTCGCTCGGTCTGAGAATGATGAGGATGCCGATAAACCCCAGGATACTTGCCAAGATCTGATCGCCACTGAGCCGCTCCTTGAGAAACACCATACCCATGACGATGATCATCAAGGGGGCGGAGTAAAACAGCGAGCTAACGGTCGCCAGTGGCAGTGACATCAGGCCCAGGATCAGCATGAGTCCGCCGATCGCCCCGCTATTAGCCCGTATCATATGCAGCTTCAGAAAGGCGGTCTTCGGCCGTCCGGCGTAAAACCAGAGCGGCAGCATCATCACAATCGCCGTCACCTGGCGCAGCAGCAGAAACATCGCCGCGTCGCTCTCTGCCGGCAACCACTTGATCGACACATCGTAGAGGGCGGTAAACACATTGCCCAGCAGCAGTAATCCAAGGCCCAACATCAGATTGCGTTGCATCTCAGGCTCCAATATCAAGAATCATCTGGCGGCATGATAGCGAGCAAAATACTGTAGCTGAAATGATGATTTCTTATCATAGATGAATTAAATTCATTTATTGATTGCCGAGACACGAGACAGACGATGAGAAAGATCCCCCCGCTGAGAGCCTTGCAGGTCTTCGAGGCTGCCGCCCGTTTGCAGCACTTCTCCCGTGCGGCACAGGAGCTGTGCATTACCCAGAGTGCGGTGTCTCACCAGGTTCGCCTGTTGGAGGAGCATTTCGCCTTACCCCTGTTTAGGCGAGAGGGACGCAGCCTGAGGCTCACCGACAAGGGGGAGCAGCTTTACCAGGAAACGGCGAGGATCTTCAACGAACTGGGCGAGTTGAACCAAAGATTGCTGGGCGAGAAACCCGAGGCGCTGCGCCTGGCCGTCTACAGCTCTTTTGCGGTGAAATGGTTGATCCCCAGGCTCAGCGGATTTCGCCGCTTACACCCAGGCATTCAAGTGCGCCTGGACATGATCACCGAAGACCCTGTGTTGTCCCACAGCAGCGCCGACATGTTCATCACAGGTCAGCAGAACCAGAAAGGCTACTGGCAGCAGCTACTGCACGCCGAGCGGTTGATCCCCGTCTGCAGCCCTGAACTCATCAATAGCGGTGACAAGCTGGATCTCGACTGGCTCAAGTCCCAGCAGCTGCTCACCGTCGACGAGGGCCCCCAGGGACTGGATTGGCAGCGCTGGTTTGAACATCATAAAGTGTCTCAACCCGAGGAGGAACAGCAGCAGCTCTTCAGCCATGTACTGATGGCGATCGAGGCCGCCATCGCCGGTCAGGGGGTGGCATTAGCGTCAGACTTCATGGTGCTGGATGATATCGCCAAAGCGCGTCTGGTGGCCCTCCCCTTTGCGGGTATCGACACGGGATTTGAATTTAACTTCCTGTGCAAGCAGCGTCGCCTGCAGGAACCCGCCATCGCCGCCTTCGTCCACTGGCTGACCCAGCAGCACTAGCGGCTTTCCTTAACGCCACCCATAAAAAAGCCGGCTGCTGCCGGCTTTTTCACACATTCGATTAGAGCAGAAGACCAATCTTTTCGTAGACCTTCTTCAGGGTCACTTCGGCGCGTGCCTGGGCCTTCTCGGCACCTTCATGCATCACCTGATTGAGGAAGCTCTGATCGGCTCTGTACTCCTTAAAGCGCTCCTGCAGCGGCTCTAGCATACCAACCACGGCCTCACCGACGGCGACTTTAAGATGACCGTACATCTTACCTTCGAACTCGGCTTCCAGGCTGGCGATGCTCTGACCTGTCACACCCGACATCAGGCTCAAGAGGTTAGAGACACCCGGCTTGTTCTCGACATCGAAGCGCACCACTGGCGGCTCATCGCTGTCAGTCATCGCCTTCTTCAGCTTCTTCATGACGGCCTTAGGGTCTTCCAGCAGACCGATCACATTGTTACGGTTGTCGTCAGACTTAGACATCTTCTTCAGCGGATCCTGCAGAGACATCACCTTGGCCCCAAGCTCAGGGATGAAAGGCTCGGGAATGGTAAAGGTCTCACCATAGGCGTTGTTGAAGCGTGTCGCGATATCACGAGTCAGTTCAAGATGTTGTTTCTGATCTTGACCCACAGGGATCTCGTTAGCCTGATACAGCAGTATGTCTGCCGCCATCAACACCGGATAGCCGAACAGGCCGACGTTGATATTGTTGGCATGCTTTTGCGACTTGTCCTTAAACTGTGTCATGCGGCTTAGCTCACCCATCTGGGTGTAGCAGTTCAGCGCCCAGCCCAGCTGAGTGTGCTGAGGCACCTGAGACTGGATGAAGACTGTGCTCTTCTTAGGATCCACACCACAGGCCAGATAAAGGGCCAGGGTATCTAAGCAGGCGTCACGCAGCTTCTGCGGATCCTGGCGTACGGTAATGGCATGCAGATCGACCACACAATATAGGCAATCATGACTATCTTGCATCGCAACCCACTGACGTAGTGCACCCATGTAGTTACCAATGGTCAATTCACCTGACGGTTGGGCACCGCTAAGCACAATAGGTTTAGTCATAAAATTTATTGCTCCAATACTATTTGGCTGTCTGTTATCTGCGCCAATACTTCGCTAAATGTGTTACAAACGGCCGTTGGGCCGCTGAGCCCAATATCTTCACCGTAGTTATACCCGTAGGTCAAGCCGATCGAGGAAATACCCGCCGCTTTCGCCGCTAAAATATCGTTTCGAGAGTCGCCCACCATTAAAAGCTGCTCATCATCGAGCTGCCATGTCTGTTTGAGGTGCGTCAGCGGCAGGGGATCCGGCTTCATCTTCTCCAGCGAATCACCACCCAGCACCTGATTAAACAGGTGAGCGATACCAAACGCCTCCAGCAGAGGCACAGTGAAGCGATAGGGCTTGTTGGTCACGATCGCCAGCTGATATCCCAGCTTAACCAACTGCTCAAGCACCGACTTAACGCCATCGTAGAGGCGGCTATGCTGTTGCAGATTAGCCTCATAGTGCCTGCTAAACAGCGGCATGGCCGCATCGATATCGGCCTGTGTGGCTTGCTCACCGCGGGCGAAGGTCAGCGCACGCTCGACCAACTTGGCCGCGCCGTTACCTACCCAGCTGCGTACCTGATTCTCGTCACACAGGGGCAAGTCCAACTCGGCAAGCATGCCCTGGGTGGCAGCCGCCAAATCCGGCACACTGTCGATCAGCGTGCCATCGAGATCGAAGGCGATAGCCTTAATAGATTGGGCTTTCATACTCAGGCATCGACCTTAGCCAGCTCGCCGCGCATCTCGTCGATCACCGCCTTGTAATCTGGCTTGTTGAAAATGGCCGAGCCAGCCACGAACATATCGGCACCTGCCGCCGCGATTTCGGCGATATTGTCGACCTTAACGCCGCCATCGACTTCTAAACGTATGTCGAAACCGCTGGCATCGATACGCTCACGCACCTGGCGTAGCTTATCCAGCGTCGACGGGATGAATGACTGACCGCCGAAGCCAGGGTTAACCGACATCAGCAGAATCACGTCCAGCTTATCCATCACATGGTCCAGATAGTGCAGCGAAGTAGCCGGGTTGAATACCAGACCCGCCTTACAGCCAGATTCTTTAATCAGCTGCAGAGTGCGGTCGATATGCTCAGAGGCCTCAGGGTGGAAGGTGATGATAGAGGCACCGGCATCGACGAAATCAGGAATGATGCGATCCACTGGCTTCACCATGAGATGCACGTCGATATCGGCGGTCACACCGTAATCACGTAGCGCCTTACACACCATAGGGCCTATGGTCAGGTTCGGCACATAATGGTTATCCATCACGTCGAAGTGAACCACATCGGCACCAGCCTTGAGTACCGCCTCGACATCTTCCCCAAGACGGGCAAAATCGGCAGATAAGATAGAGGGAGCAATTAGAAATGGACGCATGATAAACTCACTAATCTGAATAAGAATTACGCTATTCTACCTTATAGCTCAGTCCAGCCTCTATAGGCGATAACCGATTAAACGTGTTCTGGTTCAGAATTGAGTAAATTTCACCTGTGGCAAATAGCCTCACCGAAAAATTATGTTCAAAATATAAACGCCTTTGCTATAATGCGCTGATTAGGGGTTTCCATGTTCACAGGATGTAGAGATGAGAGATAAAGCCAAAGCTTCAGCCAAGATGAAATCGGCAACGGTATTTACCGTCACAGCCGCCGTTGTTGGTTTTACTGCCATTGGCGTTCAGAGTCTCAGTGAAAATGAAACCAACCTGGCCTGCGTGTGCGATAGCAACACCAGCTACAACTCCTCTCTCCCAGCCAGTCATCCCAATAATCGCTGTGCCGATCAGGCAGATAATGTCAGCTGGAGTAACTGGCTGACGGGTCGAAGCCGCTCTAATCAACTGCACTTTGTGGATCTACTCGAACTGCTCCATGGTCATCAAGACACGCCCATGGATGATGTTACCCCCACCAGCAAACAGCGCCTCTAGGCACTCTCTTGCTGCAACTCTTTTTGAGCACCCTAGCCGCCTTCTTTGGCGTGCAGACAGAGCAAAACCGCGTGCGTGACTTTCAGGCCAGCTCGCCGCTGCCTTTTATTGTGACGGGAATCCTACTGGCCATTGCCTTGGTCGCTTCACTCATCTTTATCGTGAAACTGGTACTGAATTAACCCCAATTAACTAATGTATTGGTTTGGGCTTAATCGTTTTCGCTGTGGTAGCTGTCGCCATACAGCGCCAGTACTTCTTCAACTTTATCGCGCTTTTTACCATTTTGGCTAATTGAACGCTGAACAGAAAATAGCTTATGCGCATCCGCTGACGAATAGAGATCATCAGTAAACTCAGTAACATGATTAGATATTAATGTTGATACCCCCTTACCTTTTGCTTTCAGAGCACACTGAACTAACCTTCTTTGGTCTTCATCAGAAAATTCGGCACCAGTATATGCTGTAAAGTTTGAAGTTCTGTTTATGGGAGAATAGGGAGGATCACAATAAACCACATCACCTGATTTAACACATTCAAAAGCTTGTTCAAAATCGCCTACTATAAACTCAGCTTTTTTTAGCTTATGGGACAGATGTTCAATTTCTAACTCAGGAAAGTATGGCTTTTTATATCTCCCAAACGGTACGTTGTAGCCACCTGACTGATTGTAACGACAGAGGCCATTGTATCCATGCCTATTTAGGTATAAAAACAATAAAGCTCGATGATACGAATCATCTGTATCGTTAAATTTTTGTCTTAGTAAGTAGTATTGTTCAGGTGTATTATTTTGTTCAGTGAAATACTGTCGAGCATCTCTCTCAAACTTAAGAGGAGCTTTCTTAACTGCTTTAAATAATGAAATTAGATCGCTGTTAGTATCACATAACAAATATTCATCAAAATCTAGATTTAGGAAAACGGAGCCGCCACCAACAAAAGGCTCAACTAATCTCGTTTTTCCAACACGGGGCAATACTGCTTTGATATGGTGAAGAACTCTTTTTTTCCCGCCCGGCCATTTCAAGGGGGAGCGCACACCTTGGCTCAAACTCTCATTGGTCATTTATTTTCACTGTAGCCTTGTTTTGTCCATTCCCAAAAAGAATTTCATACTTTTCTGAAAAGCATAAATCGTAGCGGTAGCATTTCATAATTTTTTCGTATCGGTAACCGACCCATTTTAAGAAGGCTCTCTATTTTTTAATCATCTAAATTGCTTGAGTGCACAATGAAAACAAGTTGTCGATTGTACTCTGTTTATTAATGAATTTCACGACTCACTGCCCCTTGTTGCAGCTCATAGGCGGATAAATCTACCCAGGCTCTCACCCATGGAGAGGCTAATTGACTCGTCTGGGCTAAATCGAGGGCGGCCTGCTGCCCCGCTTGCCTATCTGTGTATTGCCCATAGAGGAGTACCCAGTAGCTCTTGTAGCGGGCAATCTGCACCTGATTAACGTCGGGCAGCTTGGCGATCGTCGCATCGAGCGACTCAAGGCGTTTCACCGTCGCCAGCTGCAGCGTAAAGCCCGCAGGGTGTGGTTGCGATGCCGCCAACTTACGAGATTCCCTGGGTTCGCTTACCGGCACCAGGGCAAAAGTTTCCACTGGCTTAGCAGCCCTAGCCTCATCCGATACCTGGCGCTGTTGCGTTTGCTCTATTGCTCCTGCAACTTGCGACGGTTGCTCAGCCACCTCAGGCTCGGACGCATCTTGATGAGCGGGTACTTCCTGATTAGCAGATAGTGCTTGATGCGTGAGTGCTTCAGCCTGGGGCCGCTGCTCTTCGCTCACCTCTTTTAACTGAGGAGCTGACTGAGATCTGGGCGAGGCACTTAGCTGAGCATCTGGCAGAGCTTGCGTCGGCGTTTCAACCTGATCGCCAGACTCCTCTTTCGGCTCGGTCGCAGGCAGCGCAGCATCAGCAGGACTAGCCAGCGTTTTGCGCAATTGTGAGCCTTGCTCGAAATAAACACTCAACAGGCGCTGACCATATTGAGTGTTAAACGCGGCCGCGCGCACCGCCGCGACAGTCTGCACCTTAGACTTGGTCATGATCTCTTCAGGTTCAGCCCATAACCAATAGAGACTGGTGAGCAGAAAAGCCACGCAGGCACCTATGGCCAAATAGACAGGCCAAGGATTTTTCTTGGGGGCTGCAGGTTCACCGTGCAGTGCCAGGTAGAGCAGATTTAAGACTTCGGCAGGCGTCCCCTGCTGACGCAGCAGCTGATCTTTGACAATATCCCGCGGCGTAAAAGGTGTCTCTTCGCTGCGATGCAACAGGGTATAATAGAGACCCTCGCGCTCCGGCAAGGTTAAAGGCGATATGGCGACAGGCAACAAGAGCGGACGCTGAGTCTCTGGTAGCTGGGTCAAGATCTGATTTAAGTAATCCGCCGGGGCCGTTAATGTCAGCGAAAGCTTTTTGCCCGCAATGTTCAACTGGCTCAAGACGATACATTCCGCCCACAGCTCTAGAGGCAGATATTGGGCATCATCGAGCACAATATGGCTGTGTGAGGGCAAGGCATCGCCGAGGCGCAACAGGGTCTCAGGCAGCGGCAATTCGTCGTCGAAAACCGGTTCGGTTAGGAGTTGGACTAAGATCTTGCGGCGGATCTCGGCGCTATCGACATGCTGTGGACAAACAACCAGGGCCGAGCTGACATCATCCAATGTGTCCACAAGCGCCGTAGTGAGGGTGGTCTTTCCTGCGCCGGTTTCTCCCGTCAACACAGTCAGCTGCTGGCCATACAAGACCACATGCTGCAATCTATGTAGCAGAGACTCCTGACTGGGTAAGAGAATAGCTGTTTGAAATGTCACTTAATCACCACACAAACTAGGCGCGGCTAATGACCTCTTGCAGAAGGGACTCGGAAACCTCGCCATACACCTCTGCCTGGCCTATAGCCTTTGGCAGCACGAGTCTGAGTTTTCCGTTCAGCACTTTCTTGTCACGCCGCATATGCTTGATGAACTGTTCGAAGTCCATCGCCTCTGGGGCCTCTGTTGGTAGGTCAAATGCCTCGAATATCGCTTCGATTCGACAAACAATTGACTCATCCACCAGCCCCATCTTAGATGCAGTTTGCGCAGCAAGTACTGTGCCAGCCGCCACGGCTTCACCGTGGAGCCATACGCCATAACCCATCTCGGCCTCGATGGCATGACCAAAGGTGTGTCCCAGGTTCAACAGGGCACGCACCCCTTGCTCGGTCTCATCTTGCGCCACGACGTCGGCCTTAATCTGGCAACATTTGGCGATAGCATAGGTGAGCGCCGCCTCATCTAACGATCTAAGCGCCGCAACATTCTGCTCTAACCAACTGAAAAATGAGCCATCCCAGATAATGCCATACTTGATCACCTCGGCCATGCCGGCGGCAAATTCACGGGCCGGTAAGGTATGCAGACATGCAGTGTCTATGGCAACCATCTTAGGTTGATAGAAGGCACCTATCATGTTCTTGCCCATGGGATGGTTGACGGCCGTCTTGCCCCCCACGGAAGAATCGACCTGTGACAACAGGGTCGTTGGGAGCTGAATAAAATCGACACCGCGTTGATAACAAGCGGCGGCAAAACCCGTCATGTCGCCTATGACACCACCACCCAAGGCAATTAATACGGAATCACGCCCCATATTCTGCGCGAGCAGCGAGGTAAAAATCGCATCCATCTGCGACAGTGTCTTGTATTGTTCGCCATCGGGTAAGATGACAGGATCGGCACATTGGTAGGAAGCCAATAGCGCCTGTACCTTAGCCAGATACAGAGGCGCTATTGTGTCATTAGTTACGATTAGAATTTTTTTGCCTTGAAGATAGCTTGAAAAGTAATCGCTATTTTCGAGGAGATTCTGGCCAATAAAGATAGGGTAACTGCGTACACCAAGTTCAACCTGAATCTGTTCCATTCTACCGCCTAATGTTTAGAAGCCTAACTGGTCAATAATTTGATTTGCAACAACTTTTGCGCTCTGCTCGTCAGTCTTGACTATGACATCGGCAATCTCTTCGTACAGTGGATTACGGATCTCAGCAAGCTTTTCTAACACTTCTCTAGGGTCTTCAACCTGAAGTAGTGGACGACGCTTGTCACGCTGGGTACGCGCAACCTGCTTATCGATAGTGGTTTCCAGATAGACCACTATGCCTCGGGCAGACAAGTTGTTACGAATGTCTTTACTCTGAATGGAGCCGCCGCCAGTGGCTAAAACAATACCCTGTTTTTCAGTTAAATCGGCAACAACTTGTGTTTCGCGACGACGAAAACCTTCTTCGCCCTCAACGTCAAATACCCACGCGATATCAGCACCGGTACGGTTTTCAATCTCTTGATCTGAATCGTGGAACTCTAAATGAAGCATCTGCGCCAGATGACGGCCTATAGTGCTTTTGCCAGCCCCCATAGGACCTACTAGGAAAATATTACGTTTTTCAGCCATTGCTTTACGTCTGAATCTTATATGGAAAGTTTGCCTACGCCAGCCAAAAAATCAGGCCGACCTTAAATGTTACCTTGCTCTAATGAGACTTGACCACGGATTATCTCAGCTAATTCCCCTCAAAGGCAAGTAGAGGGAGTAAATTCTGTGAAATTATACTCAGGCATTAAAAAGCCAGCGTCGAAACGCTGGCTTTATCTCAGATATGCTTCGAACTACAGCTGTTCGGAGATAATCTTAGGTGTCACGAAGATCAGCAGCTCTTGGCGCTCGTTCTTATCTGTGGTGTTTCTGAAAAGGTAACCCAAAAACGGAATATCACCGAGTACGGGTACCTTGCTGACACGATTGATCAATTGTTGCTGGTAGATACCACCGAGCACAATGGTCTCACCGTGATCCACTAACACCTGGGTACCGATACGCTGGGTATCGATAGACACCGCTTGACCCAGTGGCGTATCAACCGTCTTACCCTGAGAGTCCTGAGTGATCTCAAGATCTAAGATCACACGATTATCAGGGGTGATCTGTGGTGTCACGCGCAGTGACAATACCGCCTTCTTAAACTTCACAGTGGCAGCACCACTGGAAGCCGATTCGACATAAGGGATCTCAACACCCTGCTCAATATAGGCCGCCTTCTGGTTTGAGGTGGTAATGCGCGGGCTGGCGATAATCTCACCCTTGCTTTCTTGCTCTAGGGCGCTCAGCTCAAGATCCAGCAGGGTGCCATCGGCCAATTTGGCCACATGGAAGGCGATACTAGTTGGGTTCGCCACGGCCGCAGGCAAGTTAACATTCAGTCGGTCGCCAATATCCGGCACGACACCGTTTGCAATATCGTTCGCGCCTTCCAGGCTACCGGAAGTCCCCTTGTTGCCCTGCTGATCGGTAATGCCCCACTTGATACCGAGATCTTCAGAGACATCATCCTTCACGGTAACCATACGAGATTCGATCAACACCTGACGAATAGGGATATCCAAGACTTCCACCAGACGATGAATACTCTCCAGACTCTCTTCGGTATCTTTAACCAACAGGGTATTGGTTCTATCGTCCACCGCAACCGTGCCTCGAGCCGATAACAGAGAGGCATCTTCCCCTTTAAGTAACTCGGCAATGTCTGTTGCCTTGGCATAGTTGATCTGTAGATATTCAGAGTATAGCGGCGCGAGCTCTTTCACTTCCTGCTGGTTTTTCAGCTCTTGGCTCTCGCGAATAGCGATCTCTTCGGCTGGCGCCACCATCAAGATATTGCCTTCGATGCGCTTATCCAGTCCCTTAGTCTGCAGAATCAGATCCAGGGCTTGGTCCCAAGGCACATCGTCGAGTCTCAGGGTGATATCCCCTTCGACCGTATCACTGGTCACCAGGTTGAAGTTGTTATAATCGGCAATGATCTGCAACACAGTACGTACCGAGATGCTCTGGAAGTTAAGAGAAAGCGAGCGACCTTCATACTTCTTCTCTTCCTTAACGACGGCGGCGCGCTCTGCCTTACGCACGTTGAGTCTGAATAGGTTGCCTTCCTGCTTGTAGTTGTACTCGTACTGACCCGAGACATCCACCAATACACGTGCCGTCAACTCATCCTTAAAGGTCTCAAAGCTCTTCACCGGCGTCGCAAAGTCTTGAACATCCATGACATAGAGAAGATCTGAACCTATGTCAGTGTTGTAAAGTTTGAGTTCTAACTTGGCACCGACCTGCTGCACATTGGCGGCAACCGACGAGTTATTTAATTTAACCAACAACTCACCGCCACCATCACTTGTACGGTGGAAATCTATGTTCTTGATGCCGTTAACGAAAGGATTCGTGGCCGTGTCACTGCGACTGGCGACCTCATCGTTAATGGTCAGGCGATAGGTATTACCCAGCACCTTACCTTGATAGGCCTTGACCTTAGCCAGATCCACCAGCACCTTAAGCTGCTCGCTTTCCTGCAGAGTGGACATGGACTTAACGCCAACGTTGTTGATCGGTAGGATATCTTTTTCCAGCCCAGACAGGCTATCGTCGAACCCAAGAATGATCTGTGCCGGAGAGGCATTGAGATTAATCTCAGGCTCCTTCACAGCCTCCTCAAAGACCAGTTGTAACTCTAACTGATGGTCGACAATTGAATGGTATTTGACATCAATCAGACGGTTCGCAGCAGAAGAATACGGCGCCACACCCAACAATAAAGCCAAGCCAAAGGCCACTTTAAACAGGGGCAACTTTTTTAATAAAACGCTTTTCGCGGCAGAAGATTCCATTATTCCCTCATCCTTCGCTTTGTTATTCACCAGTCAGTTCCATGTTGCTCATTCTTTCAGCCCAGCAACCTGTCCCATCTGGAATTAATTCAACTATTTCGACCATTTGCTGTGTAACTTTAGCAATTCGCCCGTGATACAAACCTACGTATTCGCCAACACCTAGACGATAAACGCTACCATCGTTAGTCTCGATCAAGGCCCAAATATTCTTATCTTCGCTCAAGGTACCACGCATCTTTAAGTTGTCCAGGGCATAAGTCTCTAGACGCCCCTTGCGCCGTTTCAGATCTGGCTGCAGACAATCTTTAGTCGTGTCGACCACCTCTTCGGTCAACTCTCTTGAAGGTGGTACGAAGGGACTGCGCATCAACTCTGCCTGATAGGCAAAGTGTTCAAACTTAGGAGGCTCTTTCAGGGGAGGCACACGCGCGACATGTTGAGCCTTAGTGGTGGTCACAAACAGCTCAAGATCGCTGCGGTCTCCCATACAACCCGTTAGCATCAAGCCTAGAATTAGCAAAGGTAGCTTCTTCATTTCTTCGCCCCCTTCGCCGCTTTGCCTTTAGGAACCTGAGCTCCCTCCTTGAAACGATAGGTCTTAGCCAAGATTTCCATGGCAAGTTCACCGCTATCACTTCGCTTTATGACGAAATCATGCAGGCTCACGATACGTGGCAACTTAGCAACACCACTGACCAGATGCCCCATCTCATGATAATCACCCGTCACCGACATGCTGATAGGAAATTCGATATAGAAATCGCGCTGTATCTCTTCTTGCCACTCCAGGCTCTGAATCCCCAGTCCCGATTCGGTGGCAACGAAGGTTAAATCATCGAGTAAGCCAGGCATCTCATTTTGCGACGGCAACATCTTCAATAGCTCAGCAAACTGAACTTCCATGACCGCCAGCTGCTCTCGGTACAACTTAAGATTAGCCGCCAATTGATATTTCGCTTTAAAATCATCTCGTAAGGTGATTTCTTTATCTTGCTCACCTTTGAGGACATCGATAGCATCAGAGACAAACAGGAAATATCCTGCCACGAAGATGATGATGGCCAAGAAAGAGGCGAATACGACCTTAACCTGGGTCGGCCAACCGCCAATGTTCTCAAAATCGATATCATTGAATTCACTCAGATCGAGTTTCATTTGCTCGCTCCTTGTGTCGTCTTGGCATCATCTGCATCTTCTTCACCGATAGAGACCCTTAAACTAAAACGCTGTAACTGGCGCATCTCATCATTCTGCGAGACGATCGATTGCATATTAGGATCGTGTAACCACATAGAGGCCTTGATCTTACGCATCATGTTGGCGACGTTATTATTAGACTCACTACGCCCTTCTATCCACAACAAACTGCCCTTCTTTTCTATGCTGGAAAGGTATATTCCTGGGGGCACAACACGCACCAACTCATCCAATACGTGGGTCGGTAAATTTCGCGCCTGTTGTAGGTTTAATATGATCTCGGTACGGCGCTCGATATCTTTCTTACGCTCGCGAATCTTTTTAATTTCGGCAATTTGTTTTTCTAACAGCTGAATTTCGCCCTGCAGATAGGCATTTCTTCCTCTCTGCTCCTCGAGCATCATATCGATAACGGTTAAGGCTAAATAAACGACTAATGCTGCGCCGATAAATACGGCTGCTAATATCCCCAAATAATCGCGTTTTTGTTTTTCTCTTGCTTCTTCGCGCCAGGGCAATAAGTTTATGTTCGCCATTGAGAGTAACTCCTCAGCGCTAATCCACACGCGACCATGTATTTATTAATATTGGGCTGTAGTTGCGTCTTCACTTGCTCGTCCGCATGCAGACAACCCAAGAATGGGTCGGCAATAATGGTGTGAACACCGAGTTCGTTGGTGAGCAGATTAGCCATACCTTCCAGCTTCGAGGTTCCACCGCACAAGACGATATGCTCGACCTTGTCCTTGCCACTAGAAGTGCAGTAAATCTGCAAGGTACGTTTGATCTGTTGCAGCAACTGCGTCTGGAAGGGCGAGAGCACCTCGAACATATAATTGCGGGGTAGATCGCCTTCGAGCTTGGCCTTCTCCGCTTGCTCATGAGACATGCCGTAGAAAGATAAGATGGACTGGGTAAACTGCTCACCACCGAAAGCCTGTTCGCGGATAAAGGTCGTTTCGCCCTTCTCCACCACGGCAAAAGTTGTCATGTTCGCACCGATATCCACCAGCGCAACCACCTTGTCTTCGGCACCATCGGGTAACTGGGCGGCGACTAACTCGAAGGAGCGTCCCAAGGCATATCCTTCAACATCAATCACTTTGGCTTCTAGATTGATGTCGTCCAAGCTATCGACCCTGGCATCGATATTCTCGGTACGACACGCGCTAAGCAGCACATCCACCTTGGAGGGGTCGGCACTGTTAACATTGAGAGTTTCAAAATCTATGCTGACTTCATCGAGTGAATAGGGGATAAGGTTGTCGGCTTCGATCTCGATCTGCGTCTCCATCTCCTCTTCACTGAGCGCGGCATCCATGTAGATCACCTTGGTCATCACAGCCGATCCCGAAACCGCTGCTGCCGCATATTTTACGCTCTTAGGCAAAGATCGTTTGATCAATCTTAAGGACTCCAACACCGCGTCTGAATCTCTTATTTCATGATCATTAACGGCGCCTTTTTTAACGGGCACCGCTGCGTGACTCAAAATTTTATAACCATCAGCAGTCTTACTCAGCAGTATTGCTTTTATCTCGTGGGAACCGATATCGATCCCAACCATCTGCGGAGCCTGACGCTTCCATAAATTTGAAAGCATAGTCCATCGTCACTTTTGTTATAGTTTCAGGGATTAGATTAGCACAAAATCAACTCGTTATAGATATTTGTACAAAATGTTTGTAACTTTTACAATTGCCATTTTTTTGACAACCATTTTTGCTTCACCAATAGCTGCTCGCCTTATATACTATTGTGCCTGCTAAATTTATTGGAATTATCTGGTGAAGTGGTTTAAACGAATTACCATCGCTCTGTTCAGCCTAGCCCTTTTGGGAATAGGCGCAATTGCTGCAGCATATTTTTATGTGCTGCCGGACCTCCCCGATGTTACCACTCTTAAAACCGTAAAATTGCAAACTCCATTACGAATTTACAGCATGGACGGCAAATTAATTTCACAATTTGGCGAAAAACGCCGCATTCCTGTCGAATATGAGCAGGTGCCGCAACAATTGATTAATGCGGTACTCGATACAGAAGATGCCCGTTTCTTCGAACACAAGGGTATCGATCCCATCGGCATCATACGTGCTGCCGTGATTCTGGCCACCACGGGTAAGAAGAGCCAAGGGGCGAGTACCATCACCCAACAGGTTGCCCGCGGCTTCTTTCTCTCCAGAGAGAAGACCTATATTCGTAAGATCAAAGAGATTTTTCTGGCTCTCAAAATTGAGAAGGCCCTAAGCAAGAAAGAGATCTTAACCCTCTATCTCAACCGTTCCTTCCTGGGTAATCGTGCCTATGGTGTCGGCGCTGCCGCTCAGGTTTACTATGGTAAGGAACTCCACGAGCTCACCCTGCCAGAGATGGCCATGATCGCCGGCCTGCCCCAGGCACCTTCTGCGGCCAACCCGATACGTAACCCATCCCGAGCGATGAATCGCCGTAACTGGGTACTCAGCCGTATGCTGGAGAAAGAGAACATTACTCAGGACGAGTACCAAGAGGCGATAAGGGCTCCGATCACCGCCCAGTATCATGGCGCCGAGGTAGAGCTTTACGCCCCCTATATTTCAGAGATGGCCCGCGACTACCTGGTTGATACACTCGGTGAAGAGGAAGCCTATACCGGCGGCTACAACGTCTACACCACGGTCGATTCTCGCCTGCAGATGTTAGCCCAGGAGGCACTACGCAATAACGTCTACGCCTATGACGAGCGCCACGGCTATCGCGGCGCCACCAAGGTGTTATGGGAGGCCGATGCCTCAACCGAGCTAGACGATACCCAAATCGTTGCACAGCTTAAGCAGACTAAAGGCTTCCAAGGACTCGAGCCTGCCGCCGTCACCGAGGTCGCCGAGCAGAGTGTCAAGGTCATCAACGCCAAGGGTGAGACCCTCACCCTCGAGTGGGAAGGACTAAAGTGGGCACGTAAATTCATCAGCAACAAGCGCCAAGGCAAAGCCCCCAAGACAGCAGGCGAGATCCTCAAGGCCGGTGAACAGGTCTGGATCCGCAATAATGGTAACATCTGGCAGTTGTCTCAGATCCCCGAGGTGGCCAGCGCCATCGTCTCACTGGATCCTAAGGATGGCGCCATCAAGACCCTGGTCGGTGGCTATAGCTTCCACACCAGCCAGTACAACCGCGTTACTCAGGCCAAACGTCAGCTAGGTTCCAACATCAAGCCCTTCATCTATACAGGTGCACTGGAAAAAGGTTATACCCTGGCAACGCTCATCAACAACGCTCCCATCAACAATGCCGATATTCGTCAGGGCACGGCGTGGCGTCCTAAGAACTCCCCCGATAAGTATACGGGGCCGACACGTCTGAGGGTGGGACTGGCACAATCGATCAACGTCATGTCGGTACGCGCCATGCGCTATACGGGGCTGGAAAGCGCCATCGATACCCTGGTGAAATTCGGTTTCGACCGCGAAGATCTGCCGCAAAACGAATCTCTGGCCCTGGGGTCACCTTCGGTCACGCCGCTACAGGTAGTCACCGCCTTCTCGGTTTTTGCTAACGGCGGTTACCGGGTAGAGCCTTACTTTATCGACCATATCGATAATGCCTACGATCAGACGATAGAAGAAGCCAACCCAACCCTAGCCTGTACACCCGAGCTAGTCGAACCACAGAGCCTTCCAGCGGACGATCCGTTTGCCGCCATGGCACAGGAGCTACCAAGCCAAGAGGACACTAGTCAGGAGATCGCCAGCCAGGAGATAGCTTCTGAAGATCCTAGCTGTCCGAGCACGGCTCGCCATGCGCCGCAGATCATCAGCAAACAGACCGCCTTCTTGATCACCGAAGCGCTCAAGAGTGTTATCTGGGGCGGCGGCGATTGGAGTAAAGGCACGGGCTGGAACGGCACCGCCTGGCGCGCCGCACGCGTCGTCAACCGCCGCGATATCGCCGGTAAGACAGGTACCACCAACGAATCGAAAGATACCTGGTTCAGTGGTTTTTCGCCGGCGCTGGCCACCACAGTATGGGTGGGCTTCGATGATCACAGCATCGAACTGGGCCGCACCGCATGGAACACCAACGGCGCGAAAGATCAGATCTCGGGTGCCGAAGCCGGTGCCAAGACAGCCGGCCCAGGTTGGAACGAGTTTATGAAAAATGCCCTCCAGGGCACGCCCGAACTGCCTTCACCACCACCTGAAGGTATAGTGTCGGCCCGTATCGACCTGGCTACGGGTAAATTAAGCCGTAAGACAGACTACACCACCAAGTTCGAATATTTCATCCAGGGAACCGAGCCTAAGGAATTTGCGACCGAGGCTCAGACTCAGGACGATATCTTTATCGACGATTCGGTGGAAGATCTCTTCCAATAACCGTCAATTGGGCTGGTGCCACTCGCCACCAGCCCAGTGAATTTCACTAGCTTTAAGCCATTTTTCAGTGGATTCATAGCGCCAATTTTTTGAAGCGGATAAAACTTTAGATGTAAAAAAACCTGCGGCTGCAGGTTTTTTAATCAATTGATTAGGCAGATATTATCTTTTTAGGCCTTAGCCGCTAACGCCGCCTTCACCTGAGTCAGTGACGTGCCGCCCAAGGCCTCACGTTTTGCCAGGCAAGAGTCGATCGTCAGACATTGATATACATCTTCCTCAATGACAGCGGCGAACGCCTGCAGGCTAGCCAGCTCGAACTCTTCGATAGGCTTCTTCTGGGCAATCGCCTCGACTACCACCTCACCCACCACATGATGCGCCTCTCTAAAGGGCATGCCTTTGGCCACCAGATAATCAGCCAGCTCGGTTGCATTGGCATAGCCCTGCTGCGCCGCCAATAGGGTATTCTCTCTGTTGACCTTTAGGCCAGAGAGCACTAGCGCAGCCATCTCCAAACAGATAGACCAGCTGTCCATTACGTCAAACAGACCCTCTTTGTCTTCCTGCATATCCTTGTTATAGGCGAGTGGCAGGGCCTTCATGGTGGTCAGTGTGCCCATCAGGCTGCCATAGACCCGGCCCGTCTTGCCACGGATCAGCTCGAGTGCATCTGGGTTTTTCTTCTGTGGCATGAGCGAAGAGCCCGAGGTGACCTGATCGTCCAGCTCGATAAAGCCCGCCTCGCCACTGTTGAAGAAGATGAGATCTTCTGCCATGCGGCTCAGGTGCATCATGCTGATGGCGGCATCGGAACATAATTCGACCACATGGTCACGGTCAGACACAGTATCTAAGCTATTAAGGGTTGGCGAGGCAAATCCCAAAGACTTGGCTAGCGCATGTCTGTCCATGGGATAAGCGGTACCGGCCAGCGCGCCGGTGCCGAGCGGACAGGTATCGAGACGTTGCAAACAGTCTTGCAGACGGCTGATATCACGCTCAAACATCTCCACATAGGCCAGACACCAGTGACCGAAGGCCACAGGCTGCGCCCGCTGCAGATGGGTGTAACCCGGCATCACGGCATCCAGCTCACGACTGGCCAGTGACAACAGCGCCCCTTTCAGTTGCGTTAGCAGTTCAAGCAGCGCCTGGCCTTCCTTCTTACACCAGAGTTTCAAATCGGTCGCCACCTGATCGTTACGCGAACGGCCGGTATGCAACTTCTTACCCAGATCGCCCACCTTGGCGATCAAGGCCTGCTCGACGAAGCTATGAATATCTTCGGCGCCCGAGGCCAATATGGTCTCAGGCTGATCCTTCACCTCGGCCAGCAACGCTTGTAGCGCTTGTTTGAGCGCCTGGCACTCCTCCTGAGTGAGAATACCCGCGCCCGTGATGGCATCGGCCCAGGCAATGGAACCGACAATATCCTCTTCCACCAGACGATAGTCGACCGGCAGGGAGTCATTGAAAAGTTTAAACAGTGCGCTGCTCTCTTGGCTAAATCTTCCGCCCCATAATGCCATCTCTGTATCCTCTAAAATCTGCTCTAAAACCTGTTCTAAAAATGAAGGGGCGTTCGCCGCCCCTTATAACCTAGTCGACTCTACTTAACGTTAAGCGCCCGGATGCGGCTCGCCAGAGAATAGAGACGAATGAAGCCTTCCGCATCTTTCTGGTTATAGACTTCGTCTTCACCAAAAGTCGCAAACTCTTCAGAATACAAGCTATTAGGTGAACGTTTCTTCACCGCCTGTGCCTGACCCTTATACAGCTTCAGCACAACTTCACCATTCAATAGATCTGCCAGCGGCTTGGAGGCGCCCAGTAGGGATTCACACAGAGGCGTGAACCAACGACCGTCATAGACCAGGTGCGCCATCTTGGCACCAACCTGCTCACGCCATTCGCGGCTGGTCTTGTCCAGTACCAATTCTTCGATCGCCCTTAGTGCGGCAAACATCACTGTGCCGCCCGGGGTTTCGTAGCAGCCACGGGACTTCATGCCCACCAGACGGTTTTCGGTGATGTCGATACGTCCCACGCCGTGGGCGCCAGCAATCTCGTTGAGCGCCATCAAGGCGCCGTAAGGTGTCAGCGCCTCGCCGTTCACCTTAGTGATACGACCCGCTTCCATCTCCACCGACACATACTCTGGCTCATCGGGAGCATCTTCCGGCGCGACCGTCATGGTCCACACCTCTTTGCTCGGCTCGTTCCATGGATCTTCCAGCTCGCCACCTTCGTGGGATATGTGCCAGGCGTTGGCGTCACGGCTATAGATCTTAGTGGCCGATGCTGTGGTCTTGATGTTGCGCTCCGCCAGATAATCCAGCAGATCTTCACGGCTCACCATGCTCCACTCACGCCACGGGGCGATCACGGTAAGATCCGGTGCCAGGGCGGCGAAACAGCCCTCGAAGCGCACCTGGTCGTTACCCTTACCGGTACAACCATGACATACGGCGTCGGCGCCCACCTTGCGGGCAACTTCTACCTGAGCCTTAGCAATAATTGGTCGCGCCATAGAGGTACCCAGCAGATAGGTGCCTTCGTAGATGGCGCCTGTGGCTATGGTGGGATAGATATAATCGGCCACCAGCTCCTCTTTCAAATCAACGATATGACATTCGGATGCACCCGAGGCGATCGCCTTCTCATGTAGCCCCTCAAGCTCGGCCTCGCCCTGCCCCACGTCGGCACAGAAAGCCACGATCTCACAATTGTCGTAGGTCTCTTTTAACCAAGGAATGATCGCCGATGTATCCAGACCACCTGAGTAGGCCAGTACCACTTTTTTCACCGATGCTTTGTTGTTTTCGCTAGACATTTTGTTTTCCTAAATACTCAATTCGTTGGCCCAATCGCTATTGGGAAGATTCATTAACTCAGTAGGGTCACTAATACGGCATTTTGCGCATGCATGCGGTTCTCTGCCTGTTGCAAGATCAGTGAGCCGGTCCCATCGACCACCTCGGCAGCCACCTCGACACCACGATAAGCAGGCAGGCAGTGCATAAAGAATTTAGCTCCCGCCTTATTCATCATGTCGCTATCGACATGATAAGGAGCAAATTTGGCTTTGATCTCGTCTAGACTGGCGTTGTCTCCCATGGAGATCCAAGTATCAGTATAGATGGCATCATGGCCTGCAATCGCCTCGACATCCGAGCTCAATACCAACTCGCCGCCATGGGCCTCGGCGATGGCTTGAGCCTCGAGCACCACCTGGCCGTCGGGGAAGTGGCCTTGGGGACAGATCACCGTCATCTTGGCACCTAACAGCGCCGCACCATACATGAGCGAGTGGGTCACGTTATTGCCGTCACCGACATAGGCCAGCTTAACCTTGCTGACGTCATCGAACTGCTCGGCCAGGGTCAGGAAGTCGGCCAGCCCCTGACAGGGATGGTACATGTCGGACAGCGCATTGATCACAGGCACACTGCCATGCTCGGCTAGCTCTTCTATGGTCGAATGTGCAAAGGTTCTCGCCACGATTGCATCGGCCCAGCAGGAGATGTTGGCGGCAAAATCGGATACCGGCTCACGCTTGCCCAGGGCACCGTTTTGCTGATCCAGGTAGAGACAATGACCACCTAGCTTGTTAATACCGATATCGAAGCTCACGCGAGTACGCAGCGATGGCTTCTCGAATAACATCACCACACTCTTACCGTCGAGTGCCTTGCGATAGTCTTCTGGGTTGGCCTTGATCGTCTTCGCCAAGGCGAGTAAGTCGATCAACTGCTGCTGATTAAGCTCTTTTATCGATAGTAGGTGATTCATATATCTACTCCTAGATGAAACCTGTTCTCATGTTCCGTTTAATTAATGTGGCATGACCTGAGTGCCGATAGACTCGCCCTTCTCCAGCGCGCTCAGTTGCTCCGCGTCACGCCAGGAGGCGACCTGTACCGGCTGCCCCATCCACTGGGCAACTTCTAATGCCGCCTCGACCTTGACCTTCATTCCCTTCTCGATGACGCCTAGCTTGGTCAACTCATCGGCATGGGCCTTATCCAGGGTCTTGATCAGCTGTCCCTTGCCGTCGAGCACACCGCTAACATCGGACAACAGCACCAGTTGCCCCTCCACCAGCTTGGCGATCACAGTCGCGGCCTGATCGGCATTGACGTTAAGCAGATTGCCCGCGTCATCCACGGCGATCGAACTGACAATCGGCATCCAGCCCTGGGCCAATAGGAAGTTCAGGTAAGTCGGGTCATTGGGCGACACTTCACCCACGAAGCCGAGCTGTTCGTCTTTGATCGCCGCATTCACTATGGCACCGTCGCACAGGCTCATGCCCACACAGGTGATACCCGCCTCGACCGCACTGGCCTGAAGAATTTTATTAGAGGTGCCCGCCAGCGCGCCGACCACAATGGGTACCTGCTCTTCGGGCGTAACGCGCAGGCCATCTAGCTTTACCGTCTCCATGCCATTGGCCTTGAGCTGTTCGTCCACCAAGCAGCCGCCGCCATGCACCAGAATGACTGATTGCCCCGACTTGATGATGTTCGCCGCGCTTGCCATCAGGCGTGACAGCCCCATCTCACACTGCATCAGGGCGCCACCCACTTTAAGCACTAAGGTTTTCTTGTTTGCCGACATAGCTACTTCTCTCTCACAGGTGACAATATTAACAATTAAAATGAATCTTTATGCATTGGTGCGCCTGACTGGCCGCACCTTTCATCAGATTGTCGATGGCACTCGCCACCACTAGATAACCATTGAGGGGATCGTACTTCCATCCCAGCAGGCAGTTGGGGGTATGCACCACATCATCAACCTTAGGAAATTGATTATGGTGCACATTCACCAAGGGTGCCGACTCATACACCTCATAGGCCTTGGCAATATCGGCTTCGCTCACACCAGGCTTCATCTGCACCGTGATGGTGGCCAGGATGCCGCGCTTAAAATTGCCCAGGTGAGGCGTAAAGATCACCTCCTGTCCCAGGTGAGTGGCTATCTCGGGTTGATGTCTGTGGCCTAAGACACCATAGGGCGTCAGGCTCACCTCACAGAAACTCGTATGTAGCTGGGCCTTTCTGCCTGCACCAGTCACACCGCTGACGGCATTGATCACCGGCAGGCTATCTGTCATCAAGTCTTTCAGGGGTTTTAACGCCGTTAGCGAGGCGGTGGGATAACAACCAGGCACCGCAATCATCTTGCTGGCGGCGATTGCCTCGGCATTCCACTCTGCCAGCCCATAGACAGCCTGAGCCAACACCTCAGGATAAAGATGCTCGAAACCGTACCACTTGGGATATTGCTCACTATCGGCAAAACGGTAGGCACCGCTTAGATCGAACACCGCCAGACCCGCCTGATAAAACCAGGCTGCCAGATGCAGGCTCACGCCATGATCTGTAGCCAATACCACGGCATCGGCCTGCTCGACTATGGCCTGCTTGGCCTGCTCCGTCAGCGGGGCTAAACAGAGATCGATATGACTATAAACCGGATACAGGCTGGCTAATGTTTTACCTTTATCCAGACTGTTTTCAGAGACATAGAGCCCTTGAATCTTAAGCTGCTCATCGGCCTGAATCAGTGAAGTAACCTGAGCACCTGTGTAACCACTGGCGCCAATTATCGCTATGCTTTTCATACTTTATGACTTCTATATTGTATTAACGGTAAAAAAGAGAGGGGCACGACTTAAGCCCTGGTATAGATACCAATATGACAAGATTATCGTCGCAGGAAGTGATTACAGCTAACCTTATATGCAAAAAGTAAGAAGAAATTGTTCATTTTTTATCTCTAAGTTAAGCCTTTAATAATGGCGCTCGCTTTAGCTGTTTGATAGACTAACACAACAAAATAACTATGCAACATTATTGAATAGATATTTTTTAATTAAATTGGTAAATTGAATCAAATGATGAAAACCTTTCCCGACATCAAGCAATCCTTTCGCGAGCTGATCGCCACCCCATCCATCAGCGCCCTGGAAGCAGAACTCGACATGAGTAACCAAAATGTGGTGAGTCTGCTCAGTCAATGGTTAGCCGATCTCGGCTTCGACTGCCAGATGCTGGCCGTCCCCAACACAAGAGGCAAATACAACTTGCTGGCCAAAATCGGCCAGGGGCAAGGTGGACTATTACTGGCAGGGCATACAGATACTGTGCCCTTCGACGAGGGGCGCTGGAGCCAGGATCCCTTTACCCTGACGGAGAAAGATGATCGCTGGTATGGGCTGGGCACCTGCGACATGAAGGGCTTCTTCGCCCTGGTTATCGAGGCCGTACGCCAGATGCCGACACAGGACTTTATCCGGCCGCTCTACATACTCGCCAGCGCCGATGAAGAAACCACGATGAATGGTGCCAAGGCCTTCGCCCAGTCTAAGGCGATCGCCCCCGAATACGCTTTGATCGGCGAGCCCACGGGCCTTAAGCCCGTCTATATGCATAAAGGCCATCTGGCACAGGGCATTCGCATCACGGGTCGTAGCGGTCACTCCTCGGATCCCGCCAAGGGGCTCAACGCCATAGAGATCATGCATCAGGTGATCGGCCAACTCCTTAAGCTGAAGCAACATCTGGCCGAACATTACCGCGAAGAGGCCTTTAGCGTGCCCTATCCCACCATGAATTTCGGCCATATTCATGGCGGGGATGCCGCCAACCGTATCTGTGGCTGCTGCGATCTGCACCTGGATATTCGTCCGCTACCTGGTCTGCCGTTAGAGGCGCTGGAACAGCTACTGACCCAGTATCTCGCCGATCTGAGCCAGCGCTACCCGGGAGCCATCAGCATTAGCCAGCTCTATCCCGGTTCGCAACCTTTCGCGGGGCAGGCCGATGCCCAATGGTCCCAGCTGGTCGCCGAGCTGTCGAACCAGGCTCCCGAGGTGGTCAACTACGCTACCGAGGCGCCCTATATTCAGCAACTTGGGTGTCAAACCTTGGTCTGGGGGCCAGGCAGCATAGAACAGGCACACCAGCCGGACGAGTACCTGGACACCGCCTATATCAACAAAACCGTCGACTTACTCAAGCAGTTGATGTACCACGCCTGCATCAAAACCTCATAGGATCACTTAAAAAATTCACGCAGGGTGATATAGAACACATAAGCATACGATATGAAGATATGCTGTATTGACCTAAACCTGATAGCCTAGGTAAGGTGATTGATTAACTCGTGGGTATGGAGCATTTATGACAGATATGTACGCGTCGCTGCGATCCAATGTGGGCACATTAGGCCAAATATTAGGCGATACCATTCGCACACACATGGACGAGCCCTTTTTAGACAAGATTGAACAGATCAGACACCTGGCCAAGAGCTCACGCCAAGGCAACGATACCGCCAGGGAACAGATGCTTACCCTATTGGCGGCCCTACCCGACGAAGAGTTGGTTCCCTTTGCCAAGGCCTTCAACCAATTTCTCAACTTGGCCAATATCGCCGAGCAGTTCCATACCATCAGCCGTAACTGTGACGAGCTGGTATGTGTGCCGGATCCCGTGGTTCAGCTTCTCGGACGTATGCTCAACGGACGCATAGATCAAGACAAGATGCTCGAGTGCCTGCAGACACTGGATATCGACTTGGTACTCACCGCGCATCCAACAGAGATCTCGCGTCGTACCCTGATTCAGAAATACTCCGCCGTGGTCGATTGTCTCGCCACCCTGGAAAACCCACAGCTCACCGAGCGCGAGAAGAAACAGAATCATCTCAGACTCAGACAGCTTATCGCCCAGATCTGGCACACCAACGAGATACGCCACGAGCGCCCGACCCCGGTCGACGAGGCACGTTGGGGACTCAGCACCATAGAGGCCTCGCTCTGGCAAGCCATCCCCGATTTTCTGCGTCAGCTCAACGAACAGGTCGAAGAGCGCACCGGCAAGCAGCTCCCCAGCGACATCGCCCCTATCCGCTTCTCCAGCTGGATGGGCGGCGACCGTGACGGCAACCCGTTCGTTACCGCCAAGGTCACCCAGGAAGTGCTGGATCGTAACCGCCACACGGCTGCGCGCCTCTATCTGAAGGATGTGGTCTTACTGGTCAACGAGCTGTCGATGGAGGAAGCCAACGAGGAACTGCTGGCCCTTACCGACAACAGCCATGAGCCGTATCGCGTGGTGCTACGCGAGCTGAGACAGAAACTACGCGACACCATAGACTACTTAAATGCCCGTCTAGAGGGACACTCGCCAGAGGTAGATCTCGACACCCTGATCTGGCACGAAGACGATCTCAAGCAGCCCTTGAGCCTGCTCTACCGCAGCCTGACCGATTCGGGTATGAGCCTGATTGCCAACGGCCTGCTACTGGATATGCTGCGCCGCCTGGCCTGCTTCGGCATCCATATGCTGCGTCTGGATATCCGTCAGGATGCCCAGCGTCACAGCGACGTCATCGCAGAACTGACCCGTTACCTGGGCCTGGGTGACTTCGACCACTGGGACGAACATGAGAAACAAGCCTTCCTGCTGCGGGAACTGAGCGGCAAGCGCCCGCTGATCCCCCACAACTGGGCGCCGAGTGCCGAAGTTGCCGAGGTGATCAGCACGGTCAGGTTGATCGCCAGCCAATCGCCTAAGGCCCTTGGCTCCTATATTATCTCCATGGCGAGCCAGCCGTCGGACGTACTCACGGTACTCCTGCTCTTAAAAGAGGCGGGATGCCAGCACCCAATGCGCGTGGTACCACTGTTTGAGACCTTAGACGATCTCAACAACGCCGCCACCTGCATCTCGGCGCTATTCGACATCGACTGGTACCGCGGCTACTGCAAGGGCAGCCAGGAGGTGATGATAGGTTACTCCGACTCGGCCAAAGACGCCGGGGTCATGGCCGCCGCCTGGGCACAATACAGCGCGCAGGAAAAACTGGTTAAGGTATGCAACCAAGCCGACATCAAACTAACCCTGTTCCATGGTCGTGGCGGCACCATAGGCCGTGGCGGCGGACCCGCTCACAAGGCAATTTTGTCACAGCCACCGGGTTCGGTGGATGGCCGTATCCGTGTCACAGAGCAAGGGGAGATGATCCGCTTCAAGTTTGGCCTGCCTAAGCTGGCGGTGCAGAGTTTGGCGCTCTATACCTCTGCCGTGATGGAGGCCACCCTGTTGCCACCACCAGAGCCTAAGCCTGAATGGCGCGAGGCGATGGAGCGACTCGCCAGTGACTCGGTCAGCGCCTACCGTGCCATAGTGCGAGAAGAGCCCGACTTTGTTGCCTACTTCCGCGCGGCTACACCAGAGGTCGAGCTAGGCAAGCTACCGCTGGGCAGTCGCCCCGCCAAGCGCCGGGTGGATGGCGGTATCGAGAGCCTGCGCGCTATCCCCTGGATCTTCGCCTGGTCGCAAAACCGCTTGATGCTCCCCGCCTGGCTGGGAGCCGGCGAGGCGCTGCAACAGGCGGCCGACCGCGGCGAACTCCCCCTACTAAGGGAGATGGAGCAGCAGTGGCCCTTCTTCGAGACACGTATCTCCATGCTAGAGATGGTTTACGCCAAGGCAGAACCCAACCTGGCTAAATACTATGAGACCTGTCTGGTACCAAAAGAACTACATCACCTGGGTGAGGCGTTACGCTCCCGGATGGCGACAGGCATTAAGGTGGTATTGGAGCTGACGCAGTCCGATGCGCTCATGTCGCATACCCCGTGGAACCGTGAGTCGGTCGAGTTACGCAACCCCTATATCGACCCGCTCAACTTCCTCCAGGCCGAACTCTTGGCACGTACCCGTAAGGAGCAGGCCGGCTCGAATAATGTCGAATTGGCACTGATGCTCACCATCGCCGGCGTCGCGGCGGGCATGAGAAACACGGGTTAATGAGAAACTTAGCCCTAATAGGCCTGCTGATGCTGAGTTTGACTGCCTGTGTCAGTCAATACAGCATCAGCGAGCGCCAGCTCAGCAGCTACCTCAACGATGAGATGCATTTTGAAGTCAAAGAGGGCAATCGCTTCTTCGGCATAGAGATGAAGATCAACGATGTGAAGGTCAAGCTTGGTCACAAGGCTGATACCATGGCGATCACAGCGAGCAGTCTAATTAAGGTGGCCAACCCATTGATGCCTCTCGATGCCACCATGACAGCCGAGTTCGAAGCCAAGCCTTGGTATGATGCCGAGCAGCACAGCCTCTATCTGAGAGACCTAGCGTTGATGAGCCTGAACTCTAATCCAAAAGATCTCGAACAGGCCATAGGCCAGGTGAGCCCGCAGCTCATGGGCTTCATCACCCATTTTCTTGAGACCCAACCTGTGTATGTACTCGATACCCAGGAGGGTAATCAGGCGCTTGTCGCCGAGATGACCAAACGCATCCAGGTCGTCCCGGGTAAAATTAACCTCATCTTTAAGGATTAATACTGCCTCAAGCCTCTCTGTTATAGGCGCTTTACGTTAACACCTTAACGCTAGGTGCCGTAACGCTAGGCGCCTTCATGCCTATTTAACTATCTCGCAAATCTCGGATAAGAGGAATAGTCCACCAATACCGGCGACTCTTGCAGCTCACGCCTTAGCATATCCAGCGCAACCGCCGTGCTCAGCTGTCTCACCAGCTCCCGAGAACGCGCGGGAAACTTAAGCATCTGGCTATACACGCCTTGCCGGGTCGCCAGGGCAATCGCAACCGTCCCTACTGGCTTCGCCTCGCTGCCACCTTCGGGCCCAGCAATACCACTGGTCGCCAGTGCATAGTCGCTGTCTAGCAGGCCTCTGGCGCCCTTGGCCATCTCCTCAACCGTAGCAATAGATACAGCGCCGTGATCGTCCAGGGTTGCAGGCTTAACCCCTAGCACCCGCACCTTGGATTCGTTGCTATAGGTCACTAGTCCCTGATCCAGATATTGGGAGCTGCCGGCAAAGGCCACAAGGTTGTTGGCAATCATGCCGCCGGTACAGGACTCGGCAATACTCAAACGCTTACCGGAAGATAGCAGCCCGTTGTGGATCACCTGTGCCAGAGAGGTCACGTTATGCCCCACCACGGCATCGCCCAAACGCGCAAACACGTCATCTTTTACCCTATCTAACTCGGCGATAGCCTCTACCCCTCGAGCGAACAGCTTAATCTCGATATAGGGCATGAAGGAACGATACCCTAAGGTCATCCCCTCAGGAAGCGGCATGCCCTCGAGCTTATCCGCCAGTGCCGATTCTCCCTGACCTATTGTCAGTAGTTTCTGCACCTCGACTTCGACGTGGCTATCGGCGATCTGCTCCACAAATGGGATAAACTGCTCGGTCACCATCTTCTTAAATTCGAAGGGTACCCCAGGCGTAAAGAAGAGCCAGGCACGATTGAGTTTGACACGAAAACCACAAGCCGTGCCGACAGGGTTATCCACCATGATGGCCGATGCGGGTAACATCGCCTGTTTCAGGTTGCTCTCGGGCATGTGTCGACCGTTACGCGTAAACCATTCTTCGATGCGCTCCCGCCACAGCGTACACTCAACTAAAGGTTCACCCTTGGCCATTGCCATCGCCTCGGAAGATATATCGTCACTGGTTGGGCCCAGTCCGCCATTCACCAGAATGACATCGGCGTGCTCGCTGCGTTGCCGAAACACCTCGACCAGATCATCCAATCTATCGCCTACCGTGATCCGCTGCTGCATCTCTATGCCGTGATCCATCAAGGCATTTGCTGCCCATGCCGCATTGGTATCGACTATCTGTCCGGATAACACCTCTTCACCAGTGCAGATCATTTCTATTTTCATATCCATCCCTTGAAACTAAGACATTTCACTTGGCCATAAGGTAGGTAAGGCCGGGGGCAATAGCAATAGGGAGCAAGGCAGCATGTTCGATATTCATACAAGGTGGCGTTATGCCCGCTTTACAGATTCTCGGTTCTAGGTAAAGGCACACCGGCGATCTCGGCCACTATTACGAGCAACAAATGCCGATTGGCGCTCGATAGCGTCGCAATGACTAAGGCTGAAACACCTTAAGGAAAGAGAGGGTTAATCAAAAGAAATTGGAAAAGGCCAAATCGAAAAAAGCCCTAGCATTACTGCTAGGGCTTTCATCTTAATGTTGGTGGGCGCATATCGCGAAGCGATGTGCTCATGCGCGCGAAGTGAAACGAGCCGGGGAGGACGGGACCGACGGTCCGGCATTGGCCCGTGTGCCTTCGGCACGCGAAACAGGCCGCTTCCTGTAAGAGTCTAACCAACTGAAATGCCTCTCCTTTAATTGCAGCAGCTTTCTCCTACTAAAACAAAATAACCCACGATGCCAAACGAAAACAAACGAGAACAAACGAGAACAAACGAGAACAAACGAGAACAAACGAGAACAAACGAAAAAGCCCTAGCATTGCTGCTAGGGCTTTCCTCTTAATGTTGGCGGAGCGGACGGGACTCGAACCCGCGACCCCCGGCGTGACAGGCCGGTATTCTAACCAACTGAACTACCGCTCCTTTGGGCTAAGCCCAAATTAGGCGCCTGGAAATGACCTACTCTCACATGGGGAGACCCCACACTACCATCGGCGCGATTGCGTTTCACTTCTGAGTTCGGGATGGGATCAGGTGGGACCACAATGCTATGGTTTCCAGACAAAATTGTAAATTTGAAAAGCTG
>NZ_JAKEVJ010000090.1:0-15462 GCF_022398425.1 Shewanella sp. Isolate7
GTGTTATACCAATCGTAATAAATAATTGATCATTCTAGCTTGTTAAAACGCTCGATAACTGTATTAGTATTTTTAATTGTAGAATAACTACTTATCTAAAAATCCTGCTTTGTTCTCAAGCGTTTTTCCTGCGCTATTTCTGATCACATGTTTACTGTGATTGGTATTAAGAGGACGTGCGGCCGATAGGGTTATATTGCTTTGGCCTGTTGAAAAAAATTTGTATTACACTTTACTTAAATAATGCATTAAAAGTGATTTAGATCGCGTTTTTATTTTCGCTCTAGGTTACAATTTCACATAAAGGAGACGACAAGTTGGTTTAACTTGTTGGTTTATAGTTGCTTTTTTTACAATGCTTTAACATTTGCGATAATTTAGAGGTTAAATAAATATGAGTTCTGAGCTTAGGGTAATGTTAGGCAATGCCAGTGCGAATGGTTCACAGTCATTACTTCAAGTTATCGAAATGTCGGTTGTTGAAAAGCGAAAACGTTTACGTTGGCAGGAGCAAGATATGGAAGCACGCGAAATTATTGGTCAGTGGATAGATGAGCGCCCCTCTCTGGGCGACAAGATCACCCTTTATCGTCAAGGCGAAAAGCTGTTTCTAGAGACCTGGTATAACGACGGTTGCCATAGCTTAGATGAGATGCAGGCAACGCAGCTCGATAACGGCCTCAAGCTGGAAGACTTAGGTGGCAACCTGTTTGGTGAGTATTTCCTCCTATCTCACGACAATAACCTGCAATTTTGCAACAGTAACGAATGCTTCTATACCGCTAAACGCGCGGCATAAGGATTAAAAGAAAGGCGCCAGATAGGCGCCTTTTTTGTGTCATGGCGATAAGCCGCAATCTGCACGGCTATCTAGCCTAGAAGGGATGAAGACTCGAGAAACTCAGCCTGGTCTGTTTGTAAGGATGAGTGATGCTTAGGTGCTCGGCGTGCAGGTGTAGACGCGGCGCGGCGGCGATAATGGCGTCGTCGCCATAGAAGTCATCACCCAGTATGGTGTGGCCCAGCGCCTTCATGTGTAACCTGAGCTGGTGGGTTCGGCCGGTGATCGGCTTGAGCTTCACCAGGGTGCTGTTGCTGCGTCGCTCCAGCACCTCAAAATAGGTGGTCGCTGCCTTGCCATCGCTGGCAATCATCTGCAGCGGCGGCTGCTCACTGTCTGGCTTCATCGCCAATTCTATTTTCCCCCTGTCCTGGCTCATCAGACCCGCGACCTCGGCCACATAATATTTCTCTGTGGTGCGATTTTGAAACTGGGTCTTGAGGTGAGACTCGGCCTTCTTGTTGAGGGCGAACACCATGATGCCAGAGGTGGCGCAGTCTAGCCTGTGCACCAGTATGGCCTCGGGAAACCGCTGTAACAGGCGGTTGATGGCGCAATCATGGGTCTCCTCGGCGCGGCCGGGATTGGACAACAGGCCTGATGGCTTATTGATGATAATGATGTCGCGATCTTGATAGCGAATGTCGAGCCAGGGAATAGCCGGGGGCTGGTAACTAAAAATTTTCATCGTCTCTCCTCGGCGGCGATACTAACAAAGAATGCCTGCCGTGCCTATCCTATGCGCCCCTCTTTGCGCCTTGACGGCCACTTTAGGGGCGGTTTACAGCGCTGTTTACAGGGGGCACCAGTTGAATTTTCTTAAGCTTTGCCACAGGCAGGCCGAGTTTGGTTATCATAGGTCAATTCAAACGAACAAAAATGGTTTGGCCGAGGCAGAGAATAAGATGGAAAACGAGAATACAGCGCAGCAAGGTTATTGGATTGGCGAGGCGGGTAAGCCATGGGGCGAGGCGGAAAAGGCGCAGTGGCGCGCGGCGCAGCAGAAGAAACGCTCCTACGAGCAGGAGGTGCTGAGCAAGTTCAGCCAGATCAGCGAGGCCTTCGAGGCGCAGCAGTATGGCGAGCTGAGCTATGATGAGGGGCTGTATCCGCTCTATGGTTTCAAATCTCGCGACTGGGACCAGACTAAGCCTACTATTTTGGTCACCGGCGGTGTACACGGCTACGAGACTAGTGGCGTGCAGGGAGCGCTACGCTTTTTGATCGCCAAGGCAAGTGAGTACAGCCAAGATTTCAATATCCTGGTTGCCCCCTGTGTCAGCCCTTGGGGTTACGAGACCATCAATCGCTGGAACCCTGAGGCGATTGACCCTAACCGCTCTTTCTATGCCGATAGTCCGGCTCAGGAGTCCCGCGCCCTGATGCAGTGGGTGGCGAGTTTCAATCAGCCGCTGATGGCGCACATAGATCTGCACGAGACCACTGACACAGACAACAGCGAGTTTCGCCCGGCGCTGGCGGCCAGAGACGCCAAGGTTCAGACCAACTGGAATATCCCCGACGGCTTCTACTTGGTGGGCGATAGCGAAAATCCCAACGATGAGATGCAGGCGGCCATCATCGAGGCCGTGGCTAAGGTTACCCATATCGCCCCCGCCGATGAGCAGGGTAGGTTGATAGGCGAGCCCATCACTCAGTTTGGGGTGATCAACTATGCGACTAAGGCGCTGGGGCTGTGCTGTGGTTTCAGCGATGCCAGATACAACACCACCACAGAGGTCTATCCCGACAGTCCGCTGGTGGACGATGAAAACTGTATTCAGGCACAGGTGATGGCGGTGAGCTCGGCGGTGGATTATATCCGCACCCAGGCCCAGAGCCAGAGCCAGGGCTAGTCGTCCACCGTCTACCTTATACTAGAGAATAGGCGGTGGCAGGGGCTTGGCGCCACTGGATTAACGGCGCACAGGTTTAACCGCGCATAGGTTTTACTGCGGCTTAACGACGCATTGGTTAACCACGCATAGGTTTAACGGCCTAGGGCACCGCTGAGGATGACCCCAGCGACGAAGATAAAGAGCAATCCGGTCAGCAGGTTGATCATTGGGGTTGCTCTTTTCATTTTGAGCTGCATCCTGGGATGGGACAGCACCAGGGCGATCAGGCTAAACCAGCCCAGGGAAAGGGCAAACATCATCAAGGTGGCGGCCACCTTAGTACTTAGAGTCACCTCTGGGGTGATCAGAGTCGAGAACAGTGTGATAAAAAACACCAGCGCCTTGGGGTTGAGTAAGTTGGTGGAAACTCCCTGCATGAAGCCTTGAGCCGCGCCGAGTCCACGACCTGCAGCGGTGGCCGCATTCAGATGTGTCTCATCGCGCCAGTGGGCGATGGCGGCGCGTATTGCGCCTATGCCCATCCAGCCCAGGTAGCTGGTGCCAATTAGCTGCACCGCCATAAAGAGATTAGGGGAGCCCTTGATGATAAGGCTAATCCCGGTGAGACTCAGCAGTGTATGTAGTGTGATGGCCACCGCCAGTCCCAGCGCGGCGGCAACAGCCGTGCGTCTGTGCTCCTGCGCAGCCAGTCTGACCACCAAGGCAAAGTCCGGGCCCGGACTCGCCAGGGCGACCGTGTGAATGACGGCCAATGAAACAAGCAGTTGCAGTTGTAATTCCATCTCGGTGTCGCACTCTCAAAGGTTAGGCTTTCTCTGTTAGAGAAAGTGAATTCATGGCTAGTACTCCATGTTAAGTCGATTCGGCCGTCCGGGATTGTAAAAAATTGCACCTTAGCCGGCATCGTACTTGCTCTCTCACCTCTGGGCACTAAAGCATCAGGGGGTGACCCGTTTTTGAAAATGGGCCGGGGTGATCAAAAACGCTCGCTTGAAGGCCTTGTTGAAGTGGCTCTGGTCGAAGAAGCCCAGTTCAAAGGCGGTGCTGGTGGCGCTGTCGCCCCGCATCAGCGCCTTCTTGGCGTACTCCAGTCGCAGACGTTTCAGGTAGGCGTGGGGCGTCATGCCGGTGGCGGCCTTGAATTGACGCAAGAATTGAAACTTACTCAATCCGATGGAGCTGGCCAGCTGCTCCAGCTCGAACTCCTGATCCAGCCCCTGATGAAACTGCTGCTTGATGTCGTCCAGCTGGCCGCCGCTTAACTTGGCGTGGCTTGTCGGCAGGTTTCGCAGCTTGCCATGGCGATAAAACAGCTCGCTGATAAAGCCCAGCAGCAGGGTCTCGGCCTCCAGTGGACTGATGTTGGCCTGATGCAGGGTAAGCTGCCTATGCAGGCGGATAAAATAGCCCCTTAGCCTGGCGTCATTCAGAATAGGCGCGCTGAAGTAGAGCTGGTCTTGATTGAGCGCCTCACCCATCTGCTGCACATAGCCAGTGGGCAGAGACATCACCAACGCCTCGTAGCCGCTGTCATCCAGGCTCTGGCCGTTGTGGCTCTCATCCGGGTTGAGGGTCGAGAGACCGCCCGGAGTCAATCGATACTCGCAGCCTCTGTGATGGTAGCGTTGCCCGCCATGGCTGACCACGCCTATGTGGTAATCCAGATGCACATGTTTCTCGAAGGCGAAGTGGGTAAACTGCGCGCGGCTCAGCTCCATCTCTTTCAAGACGCTTGCCTGCCAATAATCGATTCTCTCTACCGCGCTTGTTGCCATCATCCCGCTTCGCTTGACTCTTGTGTCACCGACCGGACCCTCCGACCGTCTGACTAGCCAGTGTAGATCAGGGCGTTTTCCTCTGACTAGTAAATAATTGCAGCCTCTCGGCCCATTTATTGAATTGGGGCAAGCTTAGGTCGTGAATTTCCCGATAAATTGGCTCATAATGGTCAGCTTAGAATCATGCTGACAGTTAACCTAAGTGGAGTCGGACCAGTGAAAGGACAGATCATACGTGAAATGAAGGTGCAGCCGCATATTGAGGTGGAATATGAGGTGCAAAGACGTATCGCCTTTATCAAAGCAAAGCTCAAAGAGGCGCGCGCCACCAGTCTAGTGCTGGGGATCAGCGGTGGGGTAGACTCCTCACTGGCGGGTCGTCTGTGCCAGCTGGCGGTGGATGAGCTGAACAACGAAGGTGAGTATGAAGGCAGCTATCAGTTTATCGCGGTGAGACTGCCCTTTAAGGTGCAAAAGGATGAAGATGAGGCGCAGATGGCCTGCCAGTTCATTCAGCCCAGCAAGCAGGTGACGGTCAATATCGGTGAAGGGGTCGAAGGGATCCATCATCAAACCCTGGCGGGGCTTGAAGTTGCCGGCGTTATCTCTCACCCCCACAGCAATGTCGACTTTGTGAAGGGGAACGTCAAGGCCAGAATGCGTATGATCGCCCAGTATGAGATCGCCGGCCTGACAGGTGGCCTGGTGGTGGGGACAGACCACAGCGCCGAGAATATTACCGGTTTCTACACCAAGTGGGGCGATGGCGCCTGTGACCTGGCGCCATTGTTTGGCCTGAGCAAGCGCCAGGTACGTCAGCTTGCCGCTGCGCTGGGGGCGCCAGACGTGCTGGTGAACAAGGCGCCGACGGCGGATCTCGAGTGTGATAAGCCGCAGCTCGAAGATGAGGTGGCGCTGGGCCTGACCTATGATCAGATAGATGATTTCCTCGAAGGCAAGCCGGTGGACACCGCGGTAGAGGCGCGTCTGATAGCCATCTACAACGCGACCCAGCATAAGCGTAAGCCTATCCCGACCCTGTACGACTGATCTTGGTAGGCAAGACAAAGGATAAAGGCGCCTAGGGCGCCTTTTCTATTTGGCCGCTAGCCTCTAATGACTAACTCCAAATGACTAACAGCTAACGCCTAACGCTTAACGTCTAACGCTGCTCCGATAGCTAATCCGTTATGTTCTTACTCGCCAAAGGCTGTCTTACTTGGCCAGCGAGGTGCGCTGCTCGCGCAAGGCGGCGATCAGGGTGTTGGGGCACTGGCGATAATCCAGGTAGGGCAGGCGGAAGATTTGTTGCTCGTCTTCTGAGTGTTGCAGAAACTGCTTGGGGGTGCTCAGAGGTGTTAAGCCCAGCTTGATGGCGCTCTGCTGGCCGCACACATAGTGCTCCTTGGCATGGGGCGAAAGCCTTGCAGCCCCGAAACGTATCTGCTCGTCAGCTTTTAATAGCCTTTTCATGTAGCCGCGCCAATCTTCATCCGGTGCGCTGAGCTTGGCCATGATCACCAAGATTTTGCGCCAGTGGTTGCCATTGAGGGCGACTAGCTTATCCAGGCTGTCTGGCGTATCAAGCTGCCAGTCGTCGGCTAGTTGAGGCGGCGTAGGCAGATAAAAGCAGCGTTTGGCACCATCTTGTCCTAAGGGCTTCACATTATCAGACATATTCTTCATTCCTTGGGCTTTGGGGCTGGAGTTTACGCAATAAAGCCGTGTATGTTAATGATTAACGGACTTGGCGCTCGTTAGCGCACACAGGGAGCCTAGCGGTTATTCGTCATGAAAACATTGCTCATCCACTCGACTAAACATCTTACCATCGCCGTCACCTATGCCTGTCTCGGCATCACTGTGGCCGCGCTCGCCTTTGGGGTCTGGTTTTTAAATGCCCGTCCCGACTTGTCGGTCTGGCATTCGACTCGCCTCGAACATCAGTTTCGCCTAGACAGCGAGGTCAAGGATTTCCCCGCCTATCAGGCTTTAGAGGCCAAGCTGTTTGAAGAAGTAGAGCGCAAGATCTATCGCCGCACCCAAGGGCTAGAGCAGCCCCTCAACCGTTATTGGCATGGCAGCTTTGCCGACCCAGGCAATTGGCCTCAGGCCTGGAATCGCAGTTATGAGTGGGCCAATCCTCAGGCCGAGTTTGGCGTCTTGTTGCTGCATGGCATGTCAGATTCACCCTATTCCTTGTCTCACTTTGCCGAGCATTTCAGGACGCGCGCCCACCTGCTGGGGCTAAGGTTGCCGGGCCATGGCACCATTCCTTCTGGCTTGGTAGAGCTCAAGTGGCAGGAGATGGCCAGGGCCGTTGAGCTGGCGAGCGAACATCTTAGCCGGCAACTGGGTGACAAACCCATCTATGTGGTGGCCTTCTCGACGGGGGCGGCGCTGGCGTTAAACCATGAGCTTGAGCAGCTAAGCCAGGGGCAGGGGCTTAGCTATCGCGGCATGATCTTCCTCTCACCGGCCATAGGTCTGTCACCCGTGGCGGCCGGCGCCAAGTGGCAAGACAGGCTGGGGCGTATGCTGGGGCTGGAAAAGCTGAGCTGGAATTCGATTCAAACCGAGTTCGATCCCTTTAAATACAACTCCTTTGCGGTCAATGCCGGCGATGTTGTCTATCAACTGGCCGAGCGCAATCAACAGCTGATACAGACGCTGCCCGAGGAGAAGTTGTCGGCGCTGGCCGATATCCTGACCTTTCAGTCGGTGGCCGATGGCACCGTCTCGACCCAGGCGGTGGTGAGCGATCTCTATGGGCGCCTGCCCGCAAAGCAACATCAGCTGGTGCTGTTTGACATCAACCGTCAGCCCCTGAGCCTCGCCTTAGTCGCTAACGACCCGCTGGCCGCCTTGCTGCCCGCTCTCGGTTTGGATGCGCCCAGGTTTGATCTCACCCTAGTGCAAAATCGCAATGCTGAGTTGCAGCAACAGCCGTTATCAGCGCAAAAAGCGGCGTTAAGGCGTTTTGATGAGGTGGAGGCCAATTGGTATCGGCCAGCTTATGAGGCTAGCCATCAGCCGTTAGGGCTGGCTTGGCCCAAGGGGATCTACTCGCTCTCCCATGTGGCGCTGCCTTATCCGGCGAGCGACAGCCTGTATGGTACGGCGTTTGAGAAGGGCAGACACAGGGTGCAGATTGGCGCCGCGGCCGCCCGAGGGGAGCGCGGCGTGCTTGGGGTCTCGGCAGATGAGGTGCTGCGGCAGAAATGGAACCCCTTCTTTCCCTATGTGCTAGACAGGGTGGATAGGTTTATCGATGCGCGCCAAGGGGCGCAAAGCCGCTAACTCTTTAAGCCGCTAAGTCACTAAGCCGCTATGCGATTAAGTCATTCACCCAATCGCCGCTAATCCTGCCTTGCCCGGTGCGGGGCTAAGCCCTGTGAGTTAAAGGCTGGCCATTAAAGTCAGTTAGTTAAAGCCTGGCGGCTTGTAGCTATGTTAGCTGAACTGATCGTCGGCCGACAGCAGCGAACAGACCACGCGATTACGGCCATTTTCCTTAGCCTCGTAGAGGTTAAGGTCGGCCATCTTGAACCAATGATCTATGTCGCTCATATAGCCGGCATTGCTGATCACCGCGCCTATGCTAATGGTCATGCCGATCGCTCGCTGGCCCGGTACCTCAATCTGGTAGGCAGCGACCTGCTCTCTAAACTGGTTCAGGTGTTGCTCTACCTGCAGGGCGTTACACTGGGGGAGTACGAGCAAGAACTCTTCACCGCCATAGCGAGAGACGATATCCGTGTCTCGCTTAAAGAACTGCTGCATTAGCTCGGCCAGGGCAACCAGGGCTTTATCGCCCATCTGATGGCCATAGGTGTCGTTGATCTTCTTAAAGTGGTCGATATCTATGATGCAGAACGCCAATGCCGCATAGCTGCGCTTGCACATGTCGTGAATATTGGCGAAATGGTTTTCCACATAGCGCCTATTGTAGAGGTGTGTCAGTTCGTCACGCTCCGCCAGCGCCTGCAGTTTAAGGTTGGCATCTTCCAGTTCTACCGTGCGTAGGGCCACTTTCTCTTCCAGCTCTAGCTGATAGCTGATCAGCTCCTGTTTACTCTTCTGAATACTGCTCGAGAGGGCGTAGATCTCCTTGGGGGTGGTGTCTGACATCACCTCATCCTGATGTTGGGTCATGCCCCACTGGCTAAATTTCTTGGCGATGGTCTCTAGCGGTTGGGTCAGACGATAGCTGATCACCTTGATCAGTAATATGGTGATGATAAAGGCGACAAACAGCAGGCTAAAGGTAGTCAGGTATTGCTGCTCCACTTGCTTTATCAGTGGCTCGAAAGGCATCACCACATAGAGTGACCAGCCGTTTTTCAGCACATATTTAGTGTAGGCAAACTCGGGGCTTAGGCTGTCGAGCTTGCGAAAATTGATCATGTTCAGGCTGGTGCGATAGCGCTGCCCCGAGGTCGCTACCTTAAGTGGTGTCAAGGGAGCCAGTTGCAGCGAATCCGAGGCGTATATCACCAGGTCATTCTCGTCGGTGAGCACCATGGCCTGCTCATGATATTCGCGGTTGCGTTCATCTATGCTGGCAAACTTGGTCAGGTTCAATGAGCCTTCGATGATCCCTATGGGCGTGACGTGGTTGTCTTTGGAATAAATTGGTGCACTGATGGCGACGATGGGATCTGAGCCAAAGCCCCGGCCGAGGAAGGCAGGGGAGATAAAGGTCAGCTGATTGTAAAAGGCTTCCTGAAAATAGTGCCTGTCGCGGATGCTGAGCTCTTTGTTCTTAACCACATCCTTGTCCAGCCTGGAGATAGGGCTGGCGGCCGAGATGAGTGCCTCATCATCGGCGATCAGCATAGAGATAAAGAAGGGGTAGCTTTGGTGCAGTTTTGACAGCAGGCTCTGCCACTGGGCCGAATCATAGTTAGACAGGCTCAACCAGCGCGCCGCATTATCTATGGCACTGATATGCCCCTGAATAAAGCTCTCGGTGGCCTTGCCAAGGTGCGCTGCCGAGTCTTCCAGATTGAGTTTTACATCCTTTTGCTGCTGCTCAATGGAGTTGTTGTTGAAGATCAGCGCCGATACCAGCAGCACCAAGGTCATTACCTGGGTAAAGGTGTAGGTGAGCTGGGCGTTGAAACTCTTACGCTTTTGGTTAATCAGCTTGCCTTGAATATGCAGATGATTCGGTAACATGGTGACGCAGATGGCACCGATCGCCGTATAGAGCATGCCGTTGATCCCCTGCTTGAGGGTGATAAAGGTCATGTAGCTGTTGGGCATCTGAAACACCAGGTTGGCGTACAGATAGAAGAGCGGCATGCCGAGCAACAGCCAGAAGGTGATGTCGGCATACAGGGTATAAAATTCCTTGCGCCGAGCATAGCCCAGCCACAGGGCCTCCAAGGGAAAGAGCAGATACATGTGCCAGCTGTCCCAGGCGAGGTGGAGGCCGGTGGCGCACAGCAGGGAGGCTAACAGGGCATACCAGGGGCCGAGGAAGATGGCCACGATCACGAAGAAGAGGTTACCAATGATCAGCTGTTGGTTACCAAACAGGGGAATAGGCGACAGGTTAACCAGTAAGCCGAGTAAACCCAGTAGCACGGCAAACCCAAGGTGATTCTTATTGAGCAATTGCATTCTTCCCTATCTAAAATCCATGTATACAGCCGCCAAGCGATGCTTTGAGGCTGCAATATGCAGTGTAAGTGAATCCCTAGTTAAATGCTAACCAAATGTTTATTATCACTCTTTTGCGGTTGTAAGGGGAGAAATGGAATGTTCTGGTTAGCTAGTGGGTCAGCTAATATCCAGATTTTTCTCAAAATCGTAAGCCTATGTTAAACCGATCTGGATTAAACTTGTTGCCTTAACCTGTCGACAAGTAATAAAGTGCGTTATAGTAAACGTGAGATTAGGAAGATCTTACTAGATGTGGTTAAGTTTCCTTGAGATTGAATAATGCTCAGGTAATGGTTTGAGAAAAGGAGGCTGTTATGTTCGGTTTTTTGACGTTAAAAAGAAAAAATACAAGTGGCAAAAAATCAAAGAAAAGAGAAAGCATTCCCTACAGAGTTGTAGGCTCTGGAGTCATGATAATCGATTCAAAGGATATCCTTGAGCACGCCAAATCCCAGTTAAAAGCATCTGCTGCAGTAGGGGCGCCTTCAGGAGCACCTGCGGCTGTAGAAGCATCAGTTCAAGAATAAATATGAATTTTACTGTTTTAATTATTATTCCAGTATTAGCAGGGTATATCTTTTCTAGCGTTTGGAATGGTTCAAAATACAATGCAGCAAGAGAAAACGGACAGCGGCTCTACTTTAGAGCCGTTTTTTATGGCTTGTTTTGTTTGATTTCAGGCTTTCTTTGTTGTGTCATTTCAATCGATTACATTGAAGATATTAAGTTATTAAATGGCGTGTTTCAGGCTACTTTTGGTGAAAAGGTGACATCTTTTCAGCTTGAGTTAGTCGTATTGGCGTGCTGGACGCTGGCGATAGGTTGTGTTGTTGGATTCTTGCTGAACGGAGTAGGTTACTTAGCAGATTTTGTTCCTTTTCAGTTTGTTAAGATGATATTGCTTTCTCGCAGTTTTTTGTTGAAACGAGCCATGAACGGTGACGAGTTAGAGCGTTTAATAGCGTATTCGACGGATTATGCAATTCCAATTGCGTTTGAATTGTCTACAGGCAAGGTTTACGTTGGTTTTGTGGTGAATGCTCCAGACCCAACTTCTCAAAGCCATGGGCGAGAGATTTCTATTTTGCCATTTGTTAGTGGCTATAGAGAAACAGAGAAGCCATTTTCTTATACTTTTACCCATAGCTATGGAAAAATGTATGAATTGCTTATGAAGATAGATGAAGAGGATGATTCTGAGCATGAATTATATGGGGTTTGTTCGGATGATTTCGTTAAGGTTTTAAAAGTAGACAATATAAGCAACATGGGATTGCTCGATTTTAATACTTATGAGTATTTCCAGAAGCAAGTAAGAGATGACAAACTGAGTCCAAATGGTAATTGGTGTTACGCGCCGCGAGGTGTTGAGATCCTGAGTCATTATGCAGTGCATGAAGAAGTAAACATGGATCGTGTCTAAATCTGATGCCTTTGCAATTAGCCCCTTGTCCATCAACTGAGACAATGACATTAAGTTCACTGTCTCGGTTTTTTTATGGGTCATCATGACGATCTGTCACTTCAATCGTTAGGCGATGCTAGTCCTGTTCACCTGAGCCTGGCCGAGTTGTCAGTCGAGCTATTAATTGACGAAGAGAACTTTGGACAGTGGTCTTATCTATGCCTTGGGCAGTTTGTTACATGATAACCAATGAATTAACATTAGAGTAGATATCAAATCCCAGATAGCAGAAAGCCAGCTTTTCAGCTGGCTTTCTTGAATTTGGTCGGTATGAGAGGATTCGAACCTCCGACCCCTGACACCCCATGACAGTGCGCTACCGGGCTGCGCTACATACCGATTTTATCCAAAGCAGCAAAGACTTGGGGTCTGCTCTGAACAGGCAGAACTTTATCAAGTCGTTTGCCCCTGTGCAAGTGTTTCAGCCGTGGAGCCCGAACGACTGGCTAGTTTATAGTCGCTAGCGACTCATTCCCTAATGCAGACCCTAATGGTTATAGAAGCGTCGTCCTTCGCGCATCACCTGGATAAGCTCTGGGGCACTGATCTTCTTGTTGCGCAGACGCTGGCTATAGTCACGGTTATAGATACGGTACTTGCCGTGTCTGTCGATCACAGTGATCTCATCTTCCTGGTAGATACCAAACACCAGGTTGTCGCCGATATAGGTCCAGTTCTCGCTCTGGGGCTGCAGAATGTTGCGTCCGGCGCTGTAGTCGCTGGCCTTGTTGGTGCAGTCCAGTAGCTGGGTCATCAGGGTCGGTACCACGCCATAGTGGCTGCTGGGGTAGGTGACCGTCTTGTCATACTCCATGCCTGGCCAGTGGATGATAAGCGGCACATGCACGTTGGCCGGTGACAGGTTGCCACGCTGGTTGTCGTTGTCGCCGGTAAAGACCTTGCCCGAGACGCCGGTGACCATCACGAAGGTGCTGTCGGGCAGGCGCTCGATAAGCCTTTGTAGCTGCTTGTCGATGAAGTTGAGCGATTGGCGATATTGGTTGAACAGCACCTTCTGCGCCGGTTTGAGTGGTGTGGCGGGTTTGACCGTCTCGATGCCTAGGAAGCCGATAGGGGTATCGTAGCTGTCCGGGCTCTGCAGGTTGAGCAGGGCAAACCAAGGTTTCTCCTGCTGCATGCGCCACTGGTCGAAGCTGTCGATAGATTGAATATCGGCATCGGCCACGCCATTGGTCAGCGGCTGCAGGTGCGAGGTCAGGTCCTGATAGATGGCCTGCGGCTGAATAGTGCTTGTCTCGGGGGCGAAGCGCGCCAGGGTATAGCCCTGTTTGGCCAGCTCCTGGGTGAACACGGGTGAGCGATAGCTGAGATCGTCGGCGGCGATATAGCTGCCCTGCAAGCCATAGAGCAGGGAGAACATGCCGCTATTGTGCATATTGCCGCCACTCAGGTGCTGCTTAAATTCGTGGTTGTGTTTGCCGTATTCATAGAGGAACGGCATGGTGTCCTTGTTGACCAGATCGGCCCTGAAGCCGTCGATAGCTACCATCAATATGTTGATCTCAGGGTTGGCGCTGCACTGCAGCGGCGAGATCGGGTAGTTGAGGCTAGGCTGTAACTTGCTCGGGTCCTGAGGCTTGTCGCTCTTCTCTATGCCGTGGCTCTCCATAAAGGAGCGAGCGGTGGCGGGATAAGAGAGTGGGTAGGCATCATCCAGGCGGGTGATCTCCGTGATGTCGGCGGCATCGGCCCAGATATGGATCAGATGGCTGCTGACGAAACACAGGCCGATCACTATGACTACCTTAGGGCCGTAGTTAGACTTACGGATCTTCTCTATCCGCTTCCACAGGAAGTTGGCGGCAGTCAGCTCGAGGATGATGATCCCCAGCGGCGTCACTATATAGGAGGTGCCCTGCAACAGGGCGTTGAGATCGGCCCAGGCGATGTCGAACACAAATGGACTAAGGTGCAGACCGTAGTCGTCGTAGATCAGGGTGTCGTACAGCAAGATACACAGGCCCAGGGTGGCGGCAAAGGCCGCGAGGCCGCGCAGTATCTTGGAGTAGGGCAGCAAGAGGGTGATGGGAAAGAGCACCACCAGATAGACGATGAAGGCGAGAAAGCTAAAGTGGCCCAGGGTGCTGATGGCCAGGTAGCCCCAGCCAATCCAAGACTCGGGCGCGCCCACGGTTTCAATATAACGGACACCGACTATCATCGCCAAGAAGCCGTTGAAGAAGGCAAACCAGTGCCCCCAACTGACTAAGCGTGACACGCGATCACGGCCCATCTCTTTTTTACGCTCGATCATAGGGATCCGTTATTAGTTGAAATACTTGTCTATCTTAATTTTTTTTAAGGCGGATTGGCCAGTTTTTTGCGAACAAAATCCGCTTTTTTAGCCGTTAGTGTTAGCTTTTTACCGATTGGGTCAGCGCCTTGGCAAACTGTTCGGCCACTTGCTCGCGTGCCGCCTCTGGCACCTTGCGGATCAGCAGATCGGTGACACAGTTGCCCAGTACCATCAGGCTGAGATCGGTTGGTGCCTGGTGCTTGTCGAGTACAGCCAGGATCTCGGCGATGACGGCTTCGACCTGGGCGTTTGAATATTTAGATTGGATAGCCATATTTAAAAATTTTTTCACTTTAATTTGAAATAGCGGCATATAATAACGGATTTCTACCAACATCACTATCGAGGCTTATGAGTATTAACGTCGAACAAGCAATTATTCACGCGATATCCCAAGATGGCGAAGGCCAGCTCAGCTGTAGATTGCGTCCACAACCGCTACTAAATAGTCAAGCCGTCGAAGCCATGCTCGAAGAGCTGCACCAAACCTACACCAGCAAATCGGGTAAGGGCTTTGGTCATTTTGGTACCCACGGCGACGATGGTGAGGCCAACCCCAAGTTTAAAGAGGCGCTTAGCCAGTATCTGGGTGGCGAGCTAGGGTTCGTGGAGTTTTCTGGCGTGGCGGGGCAGCTGCTGCAAGAGGAGCTGGCCAAGTATGACTTTAGCCAGGGCGGCTTCCTACTGCTTGCCTGCTACACCTATATGACCAGCGATTACCTGTTTGTCTCTCTGCTTAACGCCAAGTCGTCGATGACGGTGCTGGACGATATGGAGCTGTCGCAGAATACCCATCTTGACCTCAACAATGTGCAGCTGGCGGCGCGTATCGACCTGACCGAATGGCAGGCAGATCCAGATTCGCTCAAGTATATCTCCTTCGTGCGCGGCCGCGCCGGGCGTAAAGTTGCCGACTTCTTCCTCGACTTCATGGGGTGTGTCGAAGGGGTTAACACCAAGGCGCAGAACAAGTCGCTGATGAATGCGGTAGAAGACTTTGTCGCCAGCAGCGAGCTGACCAAGGATGAGCGCCAGCAGTGCCGCGAGAAGGTGTTCGAGTATTGCACCGAGCGGGTCGACAGCGGCGCCGATATTCAGCTGAAAGATCTGGCCGATGAACTGGCCGATGCCGGCATGGACTCCTTCTATGACTTTGCCCAGGGCGGTGACTATGAGCTGGAAGAGGAGTTTCCCGGCGATAAGCCGACCCTGCGTCAGCTCAAGAAGTTCTCGGGCACTGGCGGTGGCGTGACCATCAGCTTCGATGGCCAGCATTTGGGTGAGCGGGTGATCTATGACCCTATCTCAGATTCCATCTTGATCAAGGGCGTGCCGGCTAACCTCAAAGATCAGCTGGACCGTCGCCTCAAGGGTGGCCAATAAATCCATAGCTAAGCGCACAATAGTGGGCGAGTTAGCGCCAGTGTAAAGCGCCTGTATTAGGCGCTTTTTTCATTGATGATGTGTAATACCAATCGTAATAAATAATTGATCATTCTAGCTTGTTAAAACGCTCGATAACTGTATTAGTC